>JBDHMR010000099.1:0-9081 GCA_039656035.1 Gemmatimonadota bacterium | reverse complement strand
GATGAAGGTATCTGGAAGGTGCGGCGCATCGACGTGCTCAACGAGGAGCGGGTGAGATAGGCGCGGGCAGCGGGGGCGGCGGGAGCAGCGGGGGCAGTTTTACAATAGTTCTTCCTTAAACTGCCCTCGCTGCTCCCGCCGCCCTCGCCGCCCTCGCTTTCAGAACGTCCACCCCAAAGAAGACGTCAAACTGAAGTCGTTCTTGTTGGTGTCGGTCGGCGGGCTGCTGTCGTAGATCTCGGTCACCCCGACCGTCAGGTAGAGTTGGTTCAGCAATTCGCGGTTGATGTTGGCGGTGAAGTTGATCTGCCACCGGCCCGAGTCGTTGAGCACCGGCGCCACGGTCAGGCGGCTCGACAGATCGGTGGACATGCCGGCCCAGCTGAACAGCTGGAAGTCACCCACGAACATGAGCGGGTAGGCGGTGCGGGGATCTATGTTCTCGTAGTTCTCCCGCCGGATGGCGGGTGCGACCCACGCGGCCACGTTCACCCGGTTCGATTGGATGAAATACCGGCCGGGCCCAGTGCCGGCCGAGAGCGCATTGTCAAGACCCAACTGGGAGTTCGCCTGGTTCCCTGCCGTCACAGCCCAGAACCAGTCTGTCTTAACCTTGGCCAGCTCCCGGGAATAGAAGAACGTGAAGTTTCGACGGGTGATGTTGGACACGGAATCCTGCCGGCTGAAGGTGCCGTTAAAACTGAACATGAAGTGATTGAGCGGGATGTTGTAGCGCACCTCCCCAGAGACATTGATGTCGACTTTGGCGTTCTGCTGGGTGAAGTTGAGCCCGAGATTCAGGTTTCCGTCCAACCGCTGGAAGAATGTCCGCTTGAGCCGGAGCATCGTCACCACCGATTCCGTCGGCACGGACACGGTGTCACTCGCGGTCTGGATGACGACATGCCCCGAATCGGTACCGGCTATGGTTCCGATGAAGATGCGGCCATCCTCGATATGGATTTCGAACTGCTTGTCGGTCCAGACGGTGATGATCCGGGGCCACTTGACGGAGATGGTGGACATGGCGTCCGTCTTGAACGTGACGATGCCGCGCTGCAGGTTCTTGAACTCGCCGGTCATCGAGTCGCCGTTCCGGAGGATCAGGACGTCGGTCTGGGCGGAATCGAACACGTGCTGAGGCTGCTGTGCCTGCTCCTGAACCTGATCCTGATCCTGCCCCCGCACCGGGGCCACGGAGCACAGGGTCAGAAGACCGAGACCCAGCGATGCGCGCGCGGCGGGAAGCAGCATCCGATTCCGACCTGATTCGAGGTTCGTCCGACCTGCGTCAGTGCCCGTTTTGGGCAGCGTCGCGGTAGGGTAACATGGCTTGGAGTCCTTGTCCACAGGCGCCAGCCGCCAGTCGCCTAGCCAGAACCCAGGCCGTAGGTTAGCATGCTCGATGGTCGGCCAAGGCCGTCACCACCTACCTCAAACTGTACCACCTGGGATCACATCGTGTCCGTCACCTACAAAGACTATTATGACCTGCTCGGCGTCGAACGCTCGGCCGACGCCAAGGCCATCAAGAAGGCCTACCGCAAGCTGGCCCGCGAGTTCCACACGGACGTCAACAAGGACCCCGGCGCCGAGGACAAGTTCAAGGAGATCGGCGAGGCGTACGAGGTCCTCAGCGACAAGGAAAAGCGCGAACAATACGACGCGCTGGGTCAGGGCTGGTCGCCGGGGCAGGAATACCAGCCGCCACCAGGCTATGAACAACCCTACAGCGGTGACTACCAGTACCAGACCACCGGCGACTTCAGCGACTTCTTCGAGCAGATGTTCGGAGGACGAGGCGGACCCTCGTACCAGCACTACCAGGCGCCGCCGATGCGGGGAACGGACCACGAGGCGGAGATCGACGTGTCCCTCCAGGACGCGTTCCACGGCGCCAAACGGCGGATCAGCATGGACGCCGTCGAGGTCGACGCCATGGGCCAGGCCCACCGTCACCGGAAGACGCTGGACGTGTCGATTCCCGCCGGCACAACCGACGGCATGCGCATCAAGCTGTCGGGCCAGGGCGGCCCCGGTACCGACGGAGCGCCCAATGGCAACCTCTTTCTCCGGCTGCGTCTGGCGCCCGACCCAAGGTTCGAAGTCGACGGCAGGAACCTCAAGACCACCCTGGCGGTCTCCCCGTGGGAGGCGGCGCTGGGGGCCAAGGTGCCGTTGACGCTGATTGACGGGAAGACGGCCATGCTGACCATCAAGCCGGGCAGTCAGAGCGGCACCCAGCTCAAACTCAAAGGCAAGGGCATGCCGGGCCGAGCCAAGAAGAAGGCCGGCGACCTGCTGGCCGAGGTCAAGATCGTCGTGCCCAAGAAAGCTACGGGCAAGGAACGCGAACTGTTCGAGCAACTGGCCGAGGCTTCGAGCTTCGATCCGCGCGCAGCCTGAGGATAGACACCATGACCACGACACATCAACGTACCGTCACCATCACCGAGCTGTCCTACTGTTCCGGGGTCTCGCTCGACACCGTGCGAGAGCTGCTCGACTACGAGCTGCTCGAGCCGGTCGAATCGACTCCGGAGTTGCGGTTCCCAACCGAGGTGGTGGGCCGGGTGCATGCCATCATGCGGCTGCACGTGGATTTGGAGGTGGGGTACTCTGCGATGGGGTTGGTGCTTGAGTTGTTGGAGAGGATCGAGAGGCTTGAAGGGGGCGGTAAGGCGGTAAGGCGGTAGGTATTCAAGTGTGATAGGTGATTCTTGATTCTTGATTTGTGATGGGGTGCGCGGCGATTAGCCTGTCCGCTGTTCACCTTCAAAAGGCGATGTTGTATTCGAGGCGGAAGCGTTTGCCGTCTTCCAGGACCGTGTCGCCCGGCTCCAGCAGATCGATGGCGTCGACGAAGAACAGGCGGGCGAAGATGTTCTGGGTGGGGGTGATGGTATACAGGAAGCGGAACTCGCTGCCTTTCATGTTGGTCAGTCGCGCCTGGGTGGCGGTGCCCCAGCGGGCCCAGTCGTCCTCGATGTAGGAACTGTTGGCCGCCAGGGCTTCCAAGTGTGAGTAGTAGTAGCCCACCCGCCAATCGCCGGCGTTGCCGCTGCGACCCCACAACAACTCCAACACGTAGCCATCCCGGTCATTCTGGTGGAACTCGCTGAAACTGCCGGCCGGGGCGTTGGCGTAGTCCTGGAAGTTGTGACTGTAATCGACACCCAGCCGCAGTGAACGCCCAAGAACGTTGGAGCGGTGTTGCAACTGCAGGTTGAGCATGTCGTAGTCGCGCGTGTTGTTTTCGGTCAGCAGCAGATCGCCCGCCGGATCGTCGGGGTCCGCCCGGCTGGCGAACACTCCGGCCGCAGCTGTGAATCCGGTCGACGCCCAATCTCGCTCATACACCACCTGCCCGATGAAACTGGTGCCTGAGAAACCTCGCATGCCGGCCGGGAGCGCGACATAGTTAGCATTCACTGTCAGTGCCCCCTTGCCCAGTTGCCGGCGGTAGGATCCGCCAACACCGGCAAAGGTGACGTTGTCGATGAGGAACAGATCGTCCTGGTGCCAGAAGGACAAATCGTTGCGGCCCGCCCAGACCTCGAGCTTGCTGGATGCGTAGGACAGGTACCAGAAATCGAAGTTGAATTGATACGGCCCGTTGGGGCCGCCGTCGAAGTCGTAAATGGTGATGTGTGGTGATTGCTGGGAATCGTGTGGCCCGCTGCGCAACTGCACCCGGGCAGACCACCGGTCACTGAGGTTCAGGTCGAGGCCTAGCCGCAGGCGGAATCGCAGCCGCAACCGGTCATCGTGTTCGGTGCCATCGCCACGGCGCGAATCCCAGTCTTGCTCGATGCGCAAACGGAAATCGCCGTACGGGTCGAGCAGAGCGCGCTTGGACTCCTCCTCTTGGGCCTGAGCCAGCGGCGCGGTCCCGCCGAGCAGGAATACTGAAGCGATCAGCCAGGATAGGGGACGTACCGGGCCAGAAGCCACAGCTCCACCCCTCTTCCCTTGAGCTGAAGCTTCCATCCTCCAACATACCCTTCCTGATACGGATGCCACAGGCAGGTTCTAGGCACCCCGGCGGTTGACTCGGGCGGAGGCCAACGCCCCGACAAACACCGGCCATGGCTGGGCTCCCATCACCTCCTGATCGCCAATGAACACCGCCGGCACTCCACGGATCCCGCGGGCCATCGACTCCTGCCAATCCGCATCGACGGCCGCCGCGCCCGTCCGTTCCTCCAGCGCGTCCGCGGCTAGATCATGCGTGATCCCCACCGAGGCGGCAATGTCGGCCAGGACGGTCGGGTCGGAGTTGTCGAGCCCGTCGGCCCATATCGCATGGAACAGAGCGGTCCGCAACGCGTCTACTTCCTCCGGGAATCCGGTCAGCACCCATGCCGTGAGTTCGTCGGCCCGGCGGCTGTTGTATTTTCGCTCCGGCATTCGGAACGGCAGGCCGAGTGTGGCCGCCATGGCGCCGAGTTGCCCGGCCCCCGCCTGCCACGCGGCGTCACCGCCCAGGTAGGCCTCGTAGTCCATACCCGAGGGCGGGATGTCCGGGTGAAGCGGAAAGGCCCGCCATCGGATAGTTGCGTCGTACTCCTTCTCTATGCGTCGGACGCTCACGGCGCCGAGGTAGCAGAAGGGTCAGATGTAGTCAGAGAAGACCTCAAGGACGGGTTCGGTCACAGGCGATGGCTCGGCTTTCAGCGGTGATTGGTGATTGGTGATTGGTGGGTTGGATGGGCAGATCCCAGTCCACTGTTCACTGCCCTCGCTGCTCCCGCTGCCCCCGCCGTCGCCCCCGCTTACTGTATCGGCGCCGTCAACCGCGCCAGCTTGACGCCGAACTTGAAGTACCACGGCTTGGCATCGTATTCGTCCGATTCCATCTCCCGCGACTTTGCGAAGTCATCGAGGAACATCTGCTCTACCTCACCGATGAACTCCTCTCCCCCCAGCAGGGCGGTAATCTCGAAATTGAGCCGGAAGGAGCGGTTGTCGAAGTTGGCGGTGCCGATAGCCACGGCCAGGTCGTCGATGATCATGGCCTTTTCGTGCAGGAAGCCATCGAGGTAGCGATAGAACTTGACGCCGGTCGCGCTGGTCTCGTTCAGATAGGAGAAGGCGGCCATGTACACCAGGAAGTGGTCGGGCTTGTCGGGGATCAGAATGCGCACGTCCACCCCCCGAAGTCCCGCCAGCTGGAGCGCGTTGATGATGCCTTCGTCGGGCACGAAGTAGGGGCTGGCGATCCAGATGCGTTTCTTGGCGGTGTTGATGGCGTGAGTGAACATCAGCGTCGCCGTTTCCAACCTGTCGGCCGGCCCCGAGGGCACGATCAACACGTGCATGTCGCCGTCGGCGGACGGCACCGGAGTCCAGTTCAACTCGAGGATATTGCCCGTGGCCCAGTGCCAGTCTTCGACGAAGGACAACTGCGCGGCGAGCGCTGCGGGCCCTATGATCCTTACGTGGGTGTCGCGCCAATGGCCAAACTCGGGATCCCGCCCCAAGTACTCGTCGCCGACGTTGTGGCCCCCGATCCACGTGGTGTGCCCGTCCACCACGACGATCTTTCGGTGATTTCGGAAATTGATCTGGAATCGATTGCCTGGGCCTTTCCGTGTGTGGAAGTCGAACACCTCCGCCCCGGCCGCCCGGAGCTCGTCCTTGTAACTCTTGGGGAGGTCATGGCTGCCGACTTCGTCGTACAGGAAGTAGACCCGGACCCCTTCCTTTGCCTTGGCGACCAGGTGTTCCTTGACCTCGCGCCCGATGTCATCGTCATGAACGATGAAGAACTGAAACAGGATGTAGTCGGAAGCTGCGTCGATACCGTCCATGATGCTGGCGAAGGTCGCGTCCCCGTCGATCAGTAGGTCCGCCGAGTTCCCGGTCATAAACGGCATCCCTGCCAGACTTTGTGCTGCCCTCCCGGGTCTGGCGGGCGGTGACGTAGCCCTTGAAGCGACTTCGCCCCAGGATCCAGTAGGCCGGCACGGCCACATAGGGAAAGGCGACCAGAGACACTCCCCAGGCGATGGCGCCCTGGGACGTGCGGGTGTTCATCACGGCGTCGATCGCCGAAAGCAGGCCGAGCGCGTGGAATGTGACGAAAAGAATGGTCCACATCCTTCGCTTCCTCCGTTTCGGGGGCTTCTGCTGGTCAGTCATAGGCCTTCTCGTGCCCTCGCCATTTTGTGCAGCGTATGCAGTCCGGTTGGTACTCTGTGCGTGGGTGAGAAGTCTAATCTACCGATCATGCGACGACTGGCCAGTGAGGCCCAGCCGCGTCTTCGTGAGACGGGGTAACCCAGCCACCCTCTGGCGCAAGCCAGAGTCCCAAGGATACGTTGGGGCAGCATCTCACCACATCAAATGGAAAAACCAGCCATGGTACCATCGAGCGTCGACTCTCCTGGCTTTGCCCCCCTTCCAAGAGCTCTCCGGCTGGTGCTGCGAGCCGGTATCGCTGCCCTTGGCCTGGCCCTCTGGCTGGAACCCACCGACGCCGCCGCCGCCCAGACCGACCTGCCCCCCGACAAGGGCGGCAAGACGTACGAGCTCGGCATGCCGCCGGTATATAAAGGAAACGCGGGCTTCATGATGGGCTCCTACCGCCCTAGTGGCGTGAGTGACCTGAGCGTCATGGCTCACTTCGGTATCCAGAAGGACCTGCTGAGTCCCGTCATCGGCATCGCTGCGCTCCAGGTCGAGGGCTCCATCGGCAGGACCGGCCGGGAGCTGAACGGCGGCGGCCGCCTGCTGTTCAAGATCCCCAGCCTGCACTTCTCACTCGGTCCCGACTATGACGTCGAATCGGACGGCGTGGACCTCTTGCTCCGCTTGGAGCTGGCCACGCGGCGGAGCGGCATTTTTGGCAGGGCCACGATGCTCCGGATCGACTACATCCCCGGCCGGCAGAATACCGTCATGGTCGGGATCGATGTGCCGCTGTGGGGCAAGAACCTCGGCAAGACCCGACCGCGGCGGGACGCGGTCAAGCTCGCCACCCGTCCACTCGGCCGCATCGAGCAGGACCAGGTCTCTCCCGCTTTGGATGAATCGCTGACGCAGGTAGAGGAGGACGCGCACTGGATCACCCTGCTGTCGATGCCGTTGGACGATCAGGGCGGCAAGGACCCACAGGAGGCTTACGCGGAGCAGATCAGCTACTTGAAGACCTTCCTTGACAGCACTTCACAGCGGTTCCCCAACGGGCAGAACTTCAATGAGCTGATCCGGGTCTATCACCAGGAATTGGATCGGACCTTCTCCATCGCCACATCGGGGCGGGACGTGCCTGAGGGCGCGAGTACTCCCGAAGGGCGTGCGGCCAGCGCGACCGCGCGCCGCATCCTCATGGACGATGTCGTCTTCCCCTACAACAGGCTGTTGGGCGAGCGCAAAGCGCCCCACGTCATGGATCAATACATCGCCATCGGGATGTCCACTTACGCCGAGTGGGTGGTCAAACGGTCCGGATTGCCCAGGGAGCGGTGGCGTGATGTCGTCTACGCCTTCCAGCGGCTGGTGGACATCGCCGAGACCGCCCGGCTGGAGCAGAAGGAGCGGTGGGAGGATACCCGTTTCCTCTGGATTCCGCTCCAACTCGGCATTCGTCCCGGTGAACACGATACCCAGAACGAGCTGGATGCCATCATCGGGCGCGCGGTGGGCCAGGACTTCCAGCGAGGCAACCACGTCTGGTACGTGATGAACGAGGACTTCCAGCTGGAAATGGCGCGCTCGGTGATGCTGGCCGAGGATTACCACGTGTTGTGGGTGCACGACTATCGCGGCAAGAACGGTGCAGGCAACCCCGACGCGATCGCCTTCGAGCACACGCTCAACTACCTCCGGGCGATGACCATGAGGGTGCGGGAGTACGACGAGTCCGGCAAACTCCCGATTTACATGATCTTCCTGGATCAGCACTACTTCGAACTCAACAAGGGTCGCGTGTATCTGCGAGTGCTGCACGATCCGCTGAACTACCACCTGGACCTGCCCAAGGGCTACGAGGAATGGGAGACCCGGCTCGAGGCGGTGCAGGACAGCCTGCGGCAGTCCATCCAGGAATCGCTCCTTCTCCGTGTGCAGATCAGTCAGTACGGTCAGGACTGGCTAGAGGATCGAGTCAAGGTTCACATCAACATCACCAACCCGGCCGATTTTTCGTTCACCAGCAACCACATCGCCGGCATCATCCCGATCCCCGACAACATGATGCGGGATCACCGAAAGATCTCTTTTTACGACTTGACAGAGGAGGACCCCTACAAAGGCATGGCGATGTTCACGGGGATGGGCATCGGCGAACACTACGCCGGCGCCAACTGGGAAGACCGCGCCATCATGATCAATGGCCCGGGCGCCCTGCCCCTCAAGGACGCGGCGCGCGAACTGCTGGAAATGCAGGGGTTCGCGCCCACTCAGATGCCGTACCCGCTGCGACCTTTGCCCAAGCCGGCCAACTACGACGACATCGTCGAGGCCGAACGTGCCAGCATACAGCGCAAGTGGCTGGTTTCAGACCTGGGCGAGGTGCTACAACTACACAACCGCACCGGCTTCGCCGTCAAACAGATCAACGTTTCCAAGGCCGTACTCTACAGCATGATGCCCGCCGGGTGTTTCCTCAAGGTGCCGGACAGCCTGTGGCAGAACTACGTGTATGCCTCCATGCTGGCGGGGAGCGCGTTGCGCGGGTGCCATGTGCTGATCTACGCCCCGACGCTCGAGTCGGCCCCGGCCAAGGCGGGTGGTTCCCTGGCACGGGCCTACGGACTTCTCAGCGCGCTGATCAACTTCAGCAACGAGATGGCCCCGGAACTGGCCTCGCAGGACGGCATACTCCGCATCGGCCTGTACAACCCGCAGTACGGAGTCGGCGACCTCCGGGGACGCATCACCCAGGCACGCGCCGGCTACGCCAAATGGCTCTCCGATCTTGGCCCACCCAATCCGGCCATCCGCGCCGTGCTAGACAGCCTGGACATCATCCTTGATGACATCGGATACGAGTTCGACTATCTAGTCCACGGCGACAGCACCGAGACGCCCAAGCTGCACATGAAGGCCAATTATATGATCGGCGGTGACGCCTGG
>JBDHMR010000098.1:0-6017 GCA_039656035.1 Gemmatimonadota bacterium | reverse complement strand
CAGCTGCCGCGGCTGGGATCGTCGCCACGTTACACGCCCCCGCAGCCAGCACCACGGTGCGGCACTGCCAGTCGCCCTGACTGGTGGCCACCTGGTAGCCGTCGTCAGAACGGATTACCGACTTGACCACGGTGTTGGTCTGAATCGGAGCCGCAATCATCTCGGCGTATTGCTCGATGAGGTCAATCGTTTGCGGCATCGTGCGGTAGCCGTCTGGATCATCGCCCCGGTACTTGAAGCCGGGGAGGCGGCTCTGCCAGTTCGGTGTGAGCAGGCGGAGCGAATCCCAGCGCTCCGTCTTCCACGAGTTCGCCACCTCGCCGCGCTCGAGGACCACATGGTCGATCGAACGGGCGGTGAGGCAGCGGCTCATGGCCAACCCAGCGTGGCCGGCTCCGATGACGACCGTCGTGGTCCGCATGAAACGAGTCATCTGACCTCGTGGCCGAGGTCAGATGACCTCGACCGTAACATTCGTGGGATTGGTGACGACGTCGAACACCGCCGATCGCTTCTGCGATTGGGCGACGATCGCCTTGATCTCGTCCTTGGTCGCATCGGCATCGATGTCGAAGGTGACCTTGATGCCGTCGAACCCATTCCTGACATCGCTGTCGATGCCGAGAATCCCCTGGATGTCCATGCCGCCCTCGAGGGTGGCGGTCACGGAGCGAAGCTGGATTTCGCGGCGCTGGGCCACGGCGGCCACGCCGGCGGTAAGGCAGCTCGCCAGGCCGGCAAGGACCATCTCGACCGGGGTGGCGGCGTTGTCCTCCGAGGCGAACACCTCGGGATGATCCGCTTCGAAGCTGTATTTGTTGCGATGCTTCTGCTCCTCGCCGAGACCGAAGAAACCTTCCACGGTCGAGCGACTGTGGGTGCCCTTCACCCACTCGCACTTGGCCCGCCAGGTAAACTGGGCGGCCTCCGGCGCCTGGGACAACGCCTCGCGGGCGTCGAGCAGGGCCTGGACGTTTACTCCATTGTCGATGGGCTTTGCAGTGGTGCTCATGACGTGTTCCTCCTCTGGGGTCGTGTCCGGCGGTCCATCCGCCGCTACTTGATAAGGCGCAAGATGGGCCAAGAATGCGTCATTCCGCCAGAGGGTCTCGTGGGCCGGCGTGCGGTCGGGGCTCGTAACTATCCAATTTGAAAGGGGTTGGCCCGGCAGTGCCAGCCACGCCTTCGATCACGAGAGTGGTGTCCCTGAGATCCCCAGAATCCTTCGCAACATTCACAGTCCCATCACTCTCCCTTCACGCCAGCGGGCCCATCTTCAAGGCATAACCGGGTGTGTGCGGGGTATGCCGTCCCGTTCCTCTCGGCTAAGGGGGAACCATGACCACACCATCACTTCGGCCGACCGACGAGAGACCTCGCACCTCCGATCCGATCAAATCCATCACCGTCCTCAGTACCGGCTCCGGGGAAGTACATCCCGAACACATCCACGGTACCCGCAAGCCCACCCTGTGGTGGGTCCTCACGTCCCGGTGGTGGGTGGAGATACCCATTTACGTGTTCGTCATTGAACACGCCGACGGTCTGGTGTTGTTCGACACCGGGATGGATCGCGCGGTGATGACCGACCCGTACTACTTCCCCGACAAGGTGACGGCCTTCTTCATGCGCCGCATCTTCCGGTTTAGTCAAGGTCCGGAGGACACGCTCACCCGGCAACTGGCGTTAGCTGGCTTCCGGGCTGGAGACGTGCGCTTGGCGGTGCTGTCGCACCTCCACTTCGACCATGCGGGCGGCATCCACGAGATCCTCCAAGCTGAGCTGTTGGTGAGCCAGAACGCCTGGGCGCACATGCAGGGGCCCCACCCTGAGCGGGAGGGGGTATTGCGGAGGGACCTCGAAGTGCCCGGAGCCCGGTGGCGTCGGATTGGGTTCGATCGGACTGACGACCCGTCTTTGGCTCCGTTCGATCAGGCATACGACGTGATGGGCGACGGATCGATCGTGCTGCTGCCGACGCCGGGCCACCTCCCCGGGTCGGTGTCGATGCTCATCAGGCGGACCGGCGCGCCTCCGGTGCTCCTCATCGGCGACCTGGCGTACAGCGTTGCCGGGCTCGAACGCGGGGAGATACCCGGCACCGGAGAGGCGAAGGAACTCCGGGACAGTTACGCCAAGGTGAGGGCGCTCGAGGAGCGGCTTCCCGGACTGCTGGTAGTGTCGTCCCACGATCGAGAGGCGGCCCAGGCGCTCAAGGTCGTGAGCCAGGCCCCACTGGCGTAAGGACAAGAGGACTCGTTTAGGGGGTTGGGGGATCGATCCGACGCGCCGGCCCCGCCGGCGCGAGGACTGATCCCCGTCGGGACAAGCAAAAAGCCGACGTCACCGTCGGCTTTTTGATTGCCCCGCCTGGGATCGAACCAGGACTCTTCTGATCCAGAATCAGACGTGTTGCCAATTACACCACGGGGCAGTGTTGGCTGTCAGCTATCGGCTATCAGCAGTCCAGTGGAGCTGAGGGGGATCGAACCCCTGACCTCTGCATTGCGAACGCAGCGCTCTCCCATCTGAGCTACAGCCCCCGGGACCGGGCAAAATAAGTGCTTGGGGGCTGGTTAGTCAATGTGGGGCTGGCGGTAGGGTGGTAGGGCGCTAAGGCGGTAAGTCGTTGCCGCAAATATGGTTGACAGGTTGGTGGTTCACGAGCAGCTTAGGAGCTGCCCCCGCTGCTGGCAATCCTCATATTATTCGAATCATGCCTGTGCTCCTCCGCCGTCCGCCTGCACTACTCTGTATAGCCGTCCTCGGCGTCATGAGTCCGCTCGCTGCGCAAGACGCCGAGGACTCTCGCTACCGTGAACAACGCCTGGCCATGGTGAATCTGATCGCTTCTCGCGGGGTGAAGGACTCAGCCACGCTTGCGGCCATGCGAGCCGTCCCCCGACACGAGTACGTCCCCGCCGATTCCCGACGCTTGGCCTACGCAGATCACCCGCTTCCCATCGGGCATGGGCAGACGATCTCCCAACCCTATATCGTCGCTTTCATGACGGAGATATTGCGCCTGGTGCCGGGGATGAAGGTGCTCGAGGTCGGCACCGGTTCCGGCTACCAGGCGTCGGTTTTAGCACAGATTGGGGCCGACGTATACACGATAGAGATCTTCGAGGCCCTGGCCACCAGCGCTCGGGAGCGGTTGACGCGACTGGGGTTCGATCAGGTGCAGACCCGCCATGCCGATGGTCACTTCGGCTGGCAGGAGGCCGCGCCGTTCGACGCGGTGATCGTGACCGCGGCTGCCGGCTTCATTCCACCGGCCCTGGTGGAGCAACTCAAGCCCGGGGGGCGAATGGTGATTCCGGTCGGGAGCGTGCACGGGGTCCAGAACCTGATCCTGATAATGAAAGACGAATCGGGGGACGTCCGCACCCGCAACCTCCTCCCAGTACGCTTCGTGCCGATGCTGAGCGATCTTCGCTGACGATGTGATCTCCTTCCGTACACTAGCCGTCACCTGCGTTGCCGCGGGGACTCTCGCGTTCGAGATTCTCCTCGTGCGCGTTTTTGCCATCGAGCACTTCCATCATTTCGCCTACATGGCTATCGGGATCGCCATGCTCGGATTCGGCGCCAGCGGGACGGTTCTGGCGCTGATCCGCCCGCGAGACGATCGTACCGCGGCGCGATGGTTCTGGTGGGCCAGCGTCGCGGTGACGTTGGCCCTGATCCTGAGCCCGGCCATGGTGCACCAGGTACCGTTTGACGCGACACAGTTGGCGTGGGACTATCGCCAGTGGCTACGCCTGGGACTGGTGTATCTCCTGCTGGCGCTTCCATTCGGCATCGGTGGTTTTGCCATCATCCTTGCCGTCACGCTCGAGGCCGACCGGCCGGGCCGGATCTACGGAGCCAGTTTCATCGGGTCGGGGCTCGGCGCCGGATTGGCTCTCGGTGTGTTGTGGTTCATCCCTCCGGTGGGGGCACTCGCCGTGCCCGCGTTGATAGCTGCTCTGGGAACACTGGCCGCGGCGTTCGACAGTAAGAAACGACCGAGCGCACTGCGAGTGGCCGGGTTGGTTTTGCTGGGAAGCGTGATCGTCGTGCTGCGGCCGCCGTGGCGGTTCACCATGACTCCCTACAAGGCGTTGCCGCAGGTCGAGGCCTACCCCGAAGCCCGGCGCGTCGCAGAGCGCATCAGCCCGCTCGGGTGGGTCGTGGCCGTACAGGCGCCGGCGTTTCGGTATGCGCCGGGGTTGTCCCTCAGATTCAGTGGCGAGCTCCCCCAGCAGACGGGTCTGTTCGTGGACGGGGAGTTGGCCTCTGCCGTCACCGACTGGAACGAGGCCGAGTCGGCCTTCGCCGTGCTCGACTGGCTTCCGTCGGCTGCTCCGTAC
The DNA here is from genome assembly GCA_039656035.1 of Gemmatimonadota bacterium. Lineage (GTDB taxonomy): Bacteria > Gemmatimonadota > Gemmatimonadetes > Gemmatimonadales > GWC2-71-9 > N074bin45. Next base: position 1,662 of record JBDHMR010000098.1, on the reverse strand, counting down.
GTCCTCGGCCAACGCGACGGCGTGCTCGTCATTGGTGGGGGAGGAGGGACCGAAGTCGCCAACGCGCAGGTGCACGGGGCCACCCGAATCACCGCCGTCGAGCTACATCCCGACCTGCTCGAGTTGGCGGACCGGTTTGGCGCTATGCCTCGTCACCACGGCCAGCCCGAGGCGCGCTGGGTCATCGGCGATGCCCGGCACTTCGTTTCGCGGTCGCACGATTCGTTCGACCTGATCACGCTCGGCCCCGGCGGTGCGTTCGGAGCCGCCACCGGCGGTGTGCATGCGCTGGGCGAAGATTTCCTGCACACGCGTGAAGCTTATGCCGCCTATCTGTCTCGCCTTCGCGACGGGGGTGTGCTGTCGGTGACCGGGTGGCTGGCACTGCCGCCGCGGCAGAACGTTCGGGTGATTCTCACGATGGCCGAGGCCGTGCGGCAGGTACACGGGCGCGTGGGTGACGGTCTCGTCGTGGTCCGCAGTTGGGGTACGGTGACGGTCATGGCCAAACCGAACGGGTTTTCTACGGAAGAAATCGGAGCGCTGAGGACGTGGAGCGCGGCACGAAACTTCGATGTGGACTACCCCGTTGCCGAGGTGCCCGCAGATCCATTCAACACGCTCGATGCGCCCGTTTTCGTGGAGGCCGCTGTGGCGGCCGTGGCTGGGAGGGGCGAGGCGAGCCGGTTCGCGGAGACGTATCCGTTCGACGTCGCGCCGGTAACCGACGTGCGGCCCTATCCACACCACTATCTCAGGTTGCAGTCGCTGGGTGCCTTCTTCAAGAGCGACCGCGGAACGTGGTTGCCTTTCGCCGAATGGGGGATGGTGGCCCTGCTGGCTACGCTGGTACAGAGTGTGGTGCTGGCAGGCCTGTTGTTGATTCTCCCTGTTGCTGTTCGTGCACGTACCGCGGGGGAATCAGGCTTGTTTCCCATCGTGGCGTACTTCTCGGCAATCGGGTTCGCCTACCTGGCGGCGGAAATCGCTGCCATACAGCAGTTGGGCCTGTTGTTGGGTCATCCGGTGTACGCCGTGGTGATGGTGCTGGCCGCTTTCCTTATCTGTTCCGGTGCCGGGAGTGCCTGGTCCGATCGCTACCGGCGTGCCGCGCCGGCGACGGTGGCGGGCATTCTGGTGCTCGTCCTCATTCTGTTCGCTGCAATGCTCCCCACAGTGGTGCACCTTCTCCAGCCGGCGCCATTGCTGATCAGGGCGGTGGTGGCGTTCGTACTTCTGGGGCCTGTCGCCTTCGTGATGGGGATGCCGTTTCCCATGGGGATCCGTGCCGTGGCCGGGTCGGACTCGACGCGGACAGCCTGGGCCTGGGCGTCGAACGGGTTCGCCTCGGTCACGGCCGCTCCGGTTGCCGCCTTGTTGGCCCTCGAACTCGGGGCCGTGGCGCTGCTGTTTGCCGGCGGAGTGGCGTATGGGACGGCGGCTATTAGTGCGCAGGTCGCGACTCGAAGTGCGCAGGGCGCAGTAGGTGTGCGTAGTACGTAGTGCGTGGTGCGAGGGTGGTGAGCAACAAAAGGGGTTGCGCTCTCAAGCTCACAGTGCCCCGCAGCCCCGCCTATTCCCACCTAAGCGCCGTCATCGGATCCACCCGCATCGCCCGACGGGCGGGGAGCCAGCACGCCAGCATTGCCACTACCACCACCA
>JBDHMR010000097.1:0-6051 GCA_039656035.1 Gemmatimonadota bacterium | reverse complement strand
ACACTACTGGCACCAGGACGTCCGAGTCAGCAAGGCCGACCCCGACGACCGTTACGGCGATGTCTCTGTGGACGAGGCCAAGTCCCGCTCCGTGTACGCCGACTGGCTCGCCAAAGCACGTTCCGCCGACACCCACTCACCCGACGGAACCAGGCGCCCCTTCTGGCTCATGCGCCCCCTGAAGCCGCCCAAGGAGGCTTTCCGGATACCCGGAAAGAATGCCACGAATAGTGACTGCCACGAATAGTGAATAATGAAATGATGGCCAACCCGAGAATTTCATTATTCATTATTCGTGGCATCCATTATTCGTGGCATTCTATGTAGCCATGGAATTATTCCGCGCCCTAGCCGTCCTCGCCGAGCCCCCCACCCCAGAGACCAAACGCCTTGCCGAGCTCCTCGGCATCGGCTGTCCACCCACGGGCGACGAGTACGCCGAGTTGTTCCTTTTCCAGTTGTATCCGTACGCCTCGGTCTACCTGGGGCCTGAAGGCATGCTGGGAGGCGAGGCCCGCGATCGCGTAGCCGGCTTCTGGCGGGCTATCGAGGTGGATCCTCCGACGGAGCCAGACCACGTCGCCGTGCTGCTGGGGCTCTACGCCCATTTGGCGGGGTTGGAAGATCAGGCCTCGTCGGATCGGGAAAAAGCTGCGCTCGGCTCTGCCCGCTCCGCTCTACTATGGGAGCACTTGCTGAGTTGGCTTCCCGTGTACCTCGACAAGATCATTGAGCTGGCGCCAGAGCCATACCGGCGCTGGAGCGAGGTGCTCATGGCCGCGCTGGAAGAGGAGGCTCAGAGGACCGTCCTCCCGCAGACGCTCCCGCTTCATCTTCGGGTTATCGAATCGGGAAACCTGCAGAAGGACACCGGCGACGATGTGCTCCAGGCGGTGCTGGCCCCCATTCGATGCGGCATGATCGTCACCCGGGCCGACCTGGCGCGGGCGGCACGTCTGACAGGTCTCGGGCTGCGGGCCGGCGAGCGACGGTTTGCGCTCGACGCTCTCCTGGCCCAGGACGCGCCCGCCATGTGTCGGTGGTTTCAGGATGAAGCACAGACCTGGGTACAACGACATCTAAGCCGGGCAGCGTGGCTGCCGGCCATCGCCGGGGATTGGGCCGCCAGGGCCCAAGGGGCAGCCGACTTGCTCGGCGGCATGGGGCAAGACGCGGCTGGCGTTCAAGCGCCAAGCGCCGTACCATCGAGGATGGAACCATGACACTGGAGATCGTTGTGTGCGCCAAGGACATGAAGTTCGTCTGTCCCAATTGTGAGGGGAAACTGGTTTCCCGCCCCAGGCGTTCCATCTGAACATGGGGCCTGTGAGGCCTCTCTCGCGGTTGAGTATCCCGGAGCATCCCTATGCGGGCAGCTAGTCTCGGCGCCCTCGCGGCCTCCATCGTTGTGGCCAGTGGCGTCAATGCTCAAGTCCCATTCAACGCGTGCCTGGACCGGCACGACCAGCCCATCCGGGCCGTGGTCGATAATGCCCTCCCCTACGCCGGGGTTGCCACGATCACGGTGGACGGCGCCCCGATCATTCTCTACAACGCCCAGGCGCTGAGGAGCACTTCACCTCAAGGCCGGCGCTTCGTCTACCTGCACGAATGCGGTCATCATGCGCTCAGGCACGTGTGGAAAGATCCGTCACCACTGCGGGAGATGGAGGCGGATTGTTGGGCCATACAGCAGATGGTAGAGCAGGGCATCATCAAGGAACGCAAGGTGGACGAGCTGCAGGCCGAGATTGGAGCGTCGCGCGGATTGGGGAGTTTGAAGGGATGTGTCGAGGTCAAGACCGATCAAGATCTTTGGCGGTACAGTCTGGACATGCTTTCACTGGCGGGGGCCCACAAGTTCGACGCTATCCGTGGAGATCCCATCGTGGAGGCACAGGAACGCGGATTCTTTGAGTCGACCCTCGATCTGCCCGGAATCTTCAATTGCGAGTTGACGCCCGAGGAGTCGTTCTCTTGCGACATTTTCCATGGACGTGACGAGAAGGCGGCACAGAAGTACTTCGACGAGGTTCTGGGCATCATCCAGTCATGGCTCACAGACGACTGGTTGACCTTCGAGCGCGTGCGAGCGCGCCCCACGGAACTCCGCCGTTTCGTTGCTCAGGAGATCCAGTCCGGCTCGTTGATTACGCTGGTCGCTTCCGATTCCTACGACATACGGTTTCGCTATCAGCCCACGCCCTAGCGGGGCACGGCGTTTTGTGGCACCTTCGGCGAATGCTCATCCCGTGACTGGGGTGACGCTTCCCTTGAATTAGCGATTTTTCGATGCCACAGCTCGCTCCAACTGGACCCCTAATCATCGGTGTAGCCGGAGGCAGCGGCTCAGGGAAGACCACCGTTGCGCGGGCCATCGTCGAACACCTCGACTTGGACGCGGTTCTCATCGATGCTGACGCCTACTACTGCGACCTGGCCCACCTCAGTCTCGAGGAACGCAAACAGGTCAACTTCGATCATCCTGAGGCACTCGACATTCCGCTGTTGGCCGAGCACCTGACCAGCCTGGCTCAGGGTCGTTCGATCGAAAAACCAACCTACGATTTTGCCGCCCACACGAGGGCCACACGCACCGTCATGGTGGAGCCTCGAGACGTAGTGTTGGTCGATGGCATCCTGATTTTCTCCGATTCCCGCCTCAGGCCGTTATTCGACATCAAGGTGTTCGTCGATGTAGCAGGAGATGTTCGTTTCATCCGACGCATGCGCCGCGACATTCTGGAACGCGGGCGACGGCTCGAGGACGTGATCGATCAATACCTCGGCACGGTTCGGCCCATGCACATGGAATTTGTCGAACCGTCCAAGCGGTACGCCGATGTCATCCTCCCAGAGGGGGGACAGAACGCCATCGGCATCGAGATGATACGTGCCAGGGTAGAATCAGAAATCCAGCGGCGGCGGGCAGCCTTGGTGGGGACAGACTAGTCCAAATCGTTAGGCCGGACGCCAGGTCCGTCGACAGGAAGCAGGAACCAGAAACTGCTCCCCGATCCGTAAATCGATTCCACACCGATTGTCCCGCCGTGCAATTCCACGAATTGTTTTGACAGGGCCAAGCCCAGACCGGTACCCCGTTCGCGCCTGCTGGCCGAACTGTCTACCTGAGTGAATTCCGTGAACAGGCGGGATATGTCCGTCGATTTGATGCCGATACCGTCGTCGGCCACCGAGACCCAGATCGCCTCGCGATTGATGAGCCGCGACACACCTCCACTGCCGTCGGGCACCACCGGGAGTGGAACCGTGGTCCGGACTATCGACAGCGTGATGTGGCCTCCATCGTGAGTGAATTTCGACGCATTGGACAGGAAGTTGAACAGCACCTGCCGCACGCGGTGGTCGTCGGCCAGGGCCACGAACGGTTCGTCGTTCATCTGAATCTGACATTCCTGTGATTTGGCGGCCCTGAGGCTGGCCGTATCAGTTACTGCGCCCGAAACGGCTTCGCGGAGATCGGTGGGTGCCAAATCCAACTGCTCGTGGCCGGCCTCGATTTTGGACAAATCGAGCACGCTGTTGATGAGCGACAGCAGGTGACGCCCGTTTCTAAGCACCGATCCCAGGAAATCCTGTTGTTGAGCATTCAGCGCGCCGGTCTCTTCGGTCAACAACAGGTCGGAGAAACCGATGATGGCGTTCAGCGGCGTTCGCAATTCATGCGACATGTTTGCCAGGAACTCACTCTTGAGCTGTGTCGCGCGCTGAAGTTCCAGATTCTTGACGCGCAGTGTGGTCTCACTTTGTTGCAAATCCTGCAGCACACTCGCCCGGTCGAGTCCCAAGGCGACAAGATCTCCCAATGCTTTGAGAAGCTCGGCGTCACTCTGACTGAACGGCCGGCCGTCGAGGCGGTTATACGCGCTCACCGTCCCAATGATGATGCCGCCTGAGCGCAGTGGAACGATGGCGCACGATTTCAGGCGGATCGGTGCGTGGGCTACCTGATAATCCCGCAGGTCGGCCTCCATGTCGGCGGACAACACTGGTTCGTCGTTGGTCACAGCCCATCCCACTAGAGAGTGATCCATGGGGACCAACGCTCCGATGACCGGTTCCAGGGGGCCTGATGCGGCGACGACTTTGATGAAGCGACCCTCCTCGACCACCATCGTCACCACCCCAGTCTCTGCCTGGAGGATGTACATGGCCGCCTCGGCCACTTCGCGGCATAGTTGGGCAAATTCTCGCCCCGCCAAGAGTGAACCGGACAGTTCTCGCAGGGTATCGAGTTCCCGGTTGCGCTGGTCGGCGGTGGCCAGGGCGGCATGCAATGTGGCGCTTCGTTGCTGGCCCAGCTCGCGCCCGCGTAGGGTTGCCAGTACACCCAGGATGGTCGTCAACACCACGAAGGCCCAGCCTGCCGGGCGCCCCCTGGCCAGCATAAGGACGCCGAGCCAACCGGTCAGGATTGCCAGAGAAACCAAAGGCACAGGTTTGTAGAGGCTTCGATCGAGCCAGTGGAGGATGCCCGTGTCCTTGGCGTCCGTCGTCACGAATCCGCTGCTTCCGAGTGGGCCGGATCGGCCGGGAGGAGGTGGCGAAACTCTGTTTGACCCTTGTCGATCATGGCTCGAAGGTACGGGCGACACAGGCCGCACTCGTCGCCACATCCCGTTTGTGCGACGATGTCTTCGAGAACCCACCGACGGGATCTCACAAACGCGAGCAACCGGTCGAACGGGAAGTTCCGACATACGCAGCGGGTAATGAGGACACCCGTCATCGTCGAATTATGGATTGGTAGGGCGGAGATCCAGTTCGCTCACCATCGCTCCGGGTCGGAGCGACAGGACGTCGGACACCACCTGGGCCACGTCCTCAGGTTTCAGGATGCGATCCGGATCTGGTTGGAACATGTCCTGATTGCTCATGAGCGGCGTGTCGACCGATCCGGGACACAGAGCTATCACCCTGATGTCGTCTGCCCGGACCTCCAGCATCAACGCGCGGCTGAAACCGAGGACCGCGTGCTTGGAGGCGCAATAAGCGGTGCCCCCGACGAAGCCGTTCCGGCCGGCCAGGCTGGCCATGTTGATGATGGTGCCGCCCTGCTGTCGCATGGCGGGAAGGACCGCCTTGGTGACCAGGAACAGGCCGCGGACGTTGGTGGCCATCGTCTCGTCCCAATCATCCAGCGACATATCTTCGAACCGATCGAGCCGGGCAATGCCCGCGTTGTTGATCAGCACTTCGATGGCGCCGAGCGTGCCCTGTACGTGATCCACCACTCGGGCAACGTCTTCTTCCTTGCCCACATCCGCCGGCATGCCCGCGGCGTCGATTCCCTGGGCCTCCAGTTCCGTGAGCAGGAGCTCCAGGGTTGCCTCCCGCCGGGCGCACACGCCGATGCGGTAGCCTTGGCGGCCGAGGGACAAGGCGATGGCACGACCGATACCCTCGGTGGCGCCCGTTATGAATGCTGTGGTTGGGCCTGACATGGCCGAAAGCTAATAGCGCGAAGGGGATGGGTGAACAGGTGTGGCTAGGGCCGGGTAGATTCGCGGCGGCGAAGATAGAACGCCACTCGAAACGCCAGCTTCCTGAGCACGATGGCCTCGCCGGTGTCCAGCCACCCCTGATCTTCCGCGACCACCGCCAGGCGGTGCAGGGCATCGACTCGGACCCGGGTTCCCCGAACCCCGGCGGCCTGCGTAAGCCGGGACTTGCGGGAGTCCGACCGGGAGGTGATCTCCGCGTCGCCTGACGTCGCTGGTGCACCGGACCCTGCCAGGCGGTCAGCCAACCGGCCGAGCTCCGCTGCCAGAGCCTCCAAGTGCGCCCTGAGTGCCTCTTCGTGGCCTAACCACATGGCATACAATGGACCGGCTGAGGCGCCGCCTGGTAGTCGAATCATCGCCTGGAGTGGCCAAAATATGCCTTGCCCGTTGGCTCAGAGCTCGTCGAGGACGCTTGGCGTTGACAACTCCGCTACCAGCCCCCAAAATCAACATTCCAATGTCTCCAGGAGGTGGGGCCCTAATGAAGGTCTACGATACCAAAAACATCCGAAACGTGGCCTTTGTC
>JBDHMR010000096.1:0-6060 GCA_039656035.1 Gemmatimonadota bacterium | reverse complement strand
AACCTTGCTATCGTTGAGCAACAGAAGTTGCGCCTCGGCGAGGAGAGCCGACAGCGGATTGGACAGGTCGTGCCGGAGTTCCTGGATCGGATCGATATTGAGTTCAGTCATGGCTCAACGAGCGGTACAGGTCACGCAGGTGATGTTCGCGCAGATGGCCAACCGAATCCCACAATTCCTTCTCTGACGCGCCACAGAAGATCTCTCCCGTTTGTACTTCATTGTCGGGCTCACCGACGACGAAGGCCATGTGGCCTCGCCACGATCCGTCTTCGACCCGGCGGACGATCATGCGGACGGGAACATCTTGGCCGTCGATGCGGATGGGATTGAGATCATGAACAATGGGGTCGGACGGGCGCTGGGGATTTCGTATGGCGTGGGATACCATCGCCTACCTCCACGGTGCGCGTTGGTTGGGCAACGCGCACCCGCTGTGGTTCTGGACAAGATAGAAGATTTTGCGTCCCGCGCAATGCCTGGACCACGGCGGGGCCACCTCGTAAGTCTCTGGCGGACAGTAAGATGCCCAGTCAGGCCCAAGGGCCGTATCGAACCCTGGGGGTGTCCTTGACGGCGCCGGGGCCGGAATGTACCTTGGACTACCTCTTGATTCGATAGATCCCCGAAAAACACGTACCCCAGCCGCCCTTATGTTCCCGGGCGACGCACACTCGCAGATAAAGCACGACGCCTCCCTACGCCGAACCATCACACCTTCCTGACATGCGGTCAGCCCGACTAGGGTTGACACCGCCCCGTGGAGTTTGATCCGTGGATATCGCCGAACTAAAACAAAAATCCGTCAAGGAACTACACACCTTGGCCGACGAGCTGAAGATCACCAACTACTCGGGCCTCAGGAAGCAGGACCTGATCTTTCGTATCGAACAGACGCTCCTCGATTCCGATACCAAGATTCGCGGTGAGGGGGTGTTGGAGATCCTCCCCGAAGGATATGGCTTTCTGCGCAGCCAGGACTGGAACTACCTCTACGGTCCCGATGACATCTACGTCTCGCCCAGTCAAATCAAGCGCTTCGATTTGCGTACCGGGGACACCGTCATGGGACAGGTGCGGCCTCCAAAGGAGGGCGAGCGGTATCTGGCGCTGCTGAAGGTCGAGGGCGTCAACTACGAAGAGCCGGAAAAGACCAAACACCGGATCGCGTTCGAGAACCTGCGACCGCGGTACCCGGATTCCAGACTCGGCCTGGAAACCAAGGACGGCGACCTGTCGATGCGTATCGTGGACCTCCTGTCCCCCATCGGCCGCGGTCAGCGAGGCCTCATCGTGGCACCTCCCAAGGCCGGCAAGACCATTCTCATGCAGAAACTCGCCAACGCCATCAAGGAGAACAATCCTGACGTAGTCTTGATCGTCCTGCTGATCGACGAACGCCCGGAAGAAGTCACCGACATGCAGGAGAACGTCGAGGCCGAAGTGATCTCCTCGACCTTCGACGAGCCCGCTGACCGGCACGTCCAAGTGGCCGACATGGTCATCGAACGCTCCAGGCGCCTGGTGGAGCACGGCCGGGACGTGGTGATTCTCCTCGATTCCATTACCCGCCTGGCGCGAGCACACAACGTGGTGATTCCCCACTCGGGCAAGATTCTGTCGGGTGGTGTGGACGCCAACGCGCTACAGAAACCCAAGCGGTTCTTCGGCGCCGCCCGAAACATCGAAAACGGCGGCAGCCTCACCATCATCGCCACCGCCTTGATCGACACCGGCAGCCGGATGGACGAGGTCATCTTCGAGGAGTTCAAGGGCACCGGCAACATGGAATTGGTGCTCGACAGGCGTCTGGCCGACAGACGGGTATACCCCGCCATCGACATCCAGAAAACGTCCACTCGGAAAGAGGAACTGCTCCTCGAGCCGGACGAACTTAACCGGGTATATCTCCTGCGGAACTTCCTGGCCGACATGCCCACCGTCGAAGCGCTCGAATTCCTCCTGGAACGGATGAAACGCACCAAGACCAACAAGGAATTCTTCGCCACGATGGCCCAGTAGACCATGGCCCTCCCCCCGTCGGGCCCCTTGCTCGGGATCGACTGGGGAGAAGTCCGTACCGGCCTCGCTCTGTGCGACGATGGACGGATCCTCGCCAGTCCACTCACTACCCTGACACAACGCCGCGGCAAACGGTTTCCCGTTGCCGCACTACTCGGCATCATCGAAGAGCATCACCCGGTAGGCGTCGTGCTGGGCCTCCCGTACGGCCTTGACGGAGGCGAGACCCCCTCCACCATCCAGGTGCGCCAGTTGATGGCCCGCCTGGAACCGAAGGTCGCCATACCCATCGAATTATGGGATGAGCGACTGACCACCGTCCGGGCACTCCGAACCATTCGTGAGCAGGGAGGTAGCACCAGGGGCCGCAAAGCGGACGTCGACGCTCTCGCCGCCGCGATCCTGTTGCAGCACTACCTCGACAGCCACCGGGAGGTGCCGTGAGGGTGAGTCTCGCGGTCGCCGCCATTGCGGTCGCGGCCTGCGGACTCGACGCCGATCGGCCCGTCGAACGAGTCACCATCCCTCCCGGCGCCAGCTTCTCCGCCGTACGGGATACGCTCGCCGCCCGCCAACTCGTCGCCCGACCCGGTTGGTTCACTCTGGTAGCCCGCGTCCGGGGACTGGACCGAGCCCTCAAGGCCGGCGTGTACGACATCCGGCCCGGCACCTCGGCCTCAGCGATACTCTCGATGATGGCACAGGGCCGGGAGGCTATGGAGCAGTTGACCGTTCCCGAAGGCCTCACCCTCACCGACGTGGCCGATCTGATCCAGGACCAATTGGGAATCGATGCTGAACAGCTGTTGGCGGCAGCCGGCGACAGTACGCTGATCCGGCAGGTATCGCCCACTGCCAAGAACCTCGAGGGCTTCCTCTACCCCGAGACCTACACCGTACCCGCGTCGATTAGCGCAAGACGACTGGCGCAAACCATGGTCGTCGAGTTCACCAGACAGTGGCCGTCGGGCTGGACGGCCCGGCTCGACAGTCTGGGCATGTCGCGTGATGAGGTCGTTACGCTGGCGTCGATCGTGGAAGGGGAAGCTCGCGTGGGGGACGAACGGGCGACCATTTCTGGGGTATATCACAACAGAATCCGTCTGGGCATGCGCCTGCAAGCGGACCCAACTGTTCAGTACGCCATCCAACTGGCCACGGGCGAGCGAAAGTCCCGGCTGTTTCTCAGGGACTACGAGTTCCCCTCGGAATACAACACCTATCTGATCGACGGTCTACCGCCGGGACCGGTATCGTCCCCCGGCTCGGCCAGTATCGAAGCGGCACTCTACCCCGCGGATGTACCGTACCTCTACTTCGTGGCCGATTCGACAGGCCGGCACGTCTTCAGCAAGACATACCGGGAGCACCTGGAGACCATCCGCCGGTTGCGGGAAACTACGCCGTAACATCAGGCATCGGGCCACTCACGGTCATACGATGCCGCTGCGGCCTCCGAATCTTCGGCCCCGAGAATACCGGACACTACAGCGACTCCCACGCCGGACGCGGCGATCACACCAGGTACATCGGCAGGGACCACCCCGCCAATTGCCACGCACGGCGTGCCCTTGGCCGCGGCAACGATCCGGCCGAACCCTTCGAGGCCGATAGGCGAACCGGCGTCCTTGGTCGTGGTCTCGTGAAGGGGTCCCACTCCCCAATAATCGGCCCCTGTCCCACCGGCCACCTCCTCGTCGCCGCCGACCGAGGCGCCGATGATGAACCCTTCAGAGACTATTCGACGTGCCAAGGCCACCGGTACGTCGTCGACGCCGAGGTGCACGCCGGCCGCCCCGACCGCCAGCGCAACGTCTAGCCGGTCGTTGACCAACACCGGTACCGGTAGGGCGTCGATGAGTGTCCTGGTCAGAGCGGCAAGTTCACGGACCGAGGCGGACGGATGGCGAACCTGGACGGCGGTAACGCCTCCCTGAATCGCGGCCGAACAGACGGACACCCACTCACGGCCCCCAAGTAGTCGAGGATCAGTGATCAGCAGGAGCCGAAGAACTTCGGCAAGGCGCACTCCCTCGCCCATCGGTCAGCGCCTTGGGGGCAACGCCGCAACCCAGGCGGCGATATCTTCGATGACCTCGTTGGCCACGTGGCCCGGCACACTGTACTCCGAAGGTTGGCTGGGACCCTCGCCGGCAATGAATAGATGGTTGAGAGAAGGGTAAACCTTGAATGTCACCCGGGGGTCGGCGGCCAACGCCTCCTGCCACAGTATGAAGTCCGCTTCGGTGACCTGGTAATCGCGCCCGCCTTGAAGGATCAACATGGGCATGGACAACTCCGTGGCCACTGACACCGGGTCGTATTCGGCGAGGTGTAGCCAGTAGCTGGGGTGGGCGCCGAGAATGCGCTCGGTCGAAAGGGAATCAGCATCGGTCAGCACCAGCAGACGAGCTGCCTCCTGCTCGATCTGTTCGAGACGGGCGCGCTCAGAACCCGTCACCGTGCTGTCCAACTCTGCGAGGTAGTTCACCTGGTCGACGATCAGATCCTGGAGTGGCCGGGCGGCGCCGGCCATGACCACCAATCCAGCCACGGCCGGCGCTCGAGCTCCGATACGGGGGGCCAGCATCCCGCCGAGGCTGTGGCCCAGAATCACAATGCGACTGGAGTCGATCCCACCCAGGTGCCGTAATCGGTCGACGGCGGCCACAGCGTCCTCAACGGTCTCCTGGTCGACCGTGAAGCCCACCGAGTTATCCATCAACCGCTCACGATACTGCCTGGTGCGTTTTTCGTAACGGAGCACCGCAATACCCTGCCCCGCCAGCCCCCACGCTAGATCGCGAAACGGCTTGTTGGCGCCGACGGTCTCGTCACGATCGTTGGGACCGGATCCGTGCACCAGCACGACAGCCGGAAAAGGGCCGCCTCCTGTCGGGGCAGTGATAGTCCCGGGCAGGACCCACTCTCCTTCGCCCACTGAGATTTCCTGTTCCGCCAGGCCGGCCGGAAGCGGTGTCGCCTCCAACGCGTCGGTGTCCACATGGGGCTTGAAAAACAAGCCTGCGATTCGGAGGTCGCCATCAAATACGACCTGAATGTCGAGCACAGCGTTCTCAAAGGTACTGGTCACCAGGACATAGTCGTATCCCTGGGTCTCCCCCGTGGTGGTTCGTGACCAAGCCTGGAATGGCCCGGCCTGTTCTTCCACCATATCCCAAGTTTCCTCGAGTTTGGCCGCCGGCATGACGGCGCTCATGGTCGAATCGAACCGGGTGACGGCAGCGGTGAAATCTCGTTGCTCCATCTGGCCGACGAACTCGATGGCGGCCCGTTCGAGAGGAGTGCGTGAGGTAGCATCTTGCGCCCGGACCGGGGCAACTTCACAAAGGCCGTGTGTGGCAAGAAGTCCGAACATCAGGAATGAAGATCTCATCAAACTCACTCTCCGGCGGGACGGGTGGAGGAGGGCGCGGCTTCCTGCTCCCGGCGCCATGCAAGATAGGAATAGACCACCGGAATGATGGCGAGAGCGACAACGACCCCAATCATGTAGGGGAATCGCTCCGGAGTCGCCACGAATCCGGTCGCCACCATTAGAACTCCCATGGCCATGAAACAATAGCCACCGAGACGGTGAGTTTTGCGCCACACCGATTCGCTGGCGAGGGTCCACGGCGTCCGTATGCCCATGAACCAGTTGGGTCGCATTCGGGGCATCAGGTTGCCGATAACCATCAACAGAAGACCGACGCCCACGGGAATCAGCATGGGGATTTCGATCGGCCAGCCCAGGTTGACGCCTACCAGAAGGACTTGGATCCCCGCCATGAAGACCATGATGACATTGACCAACAAGAAATAGGTCGGCGCGTGAGCCGCCACTTCTTTCTGGCGAGGATCGATCTTCGGGAGAAGGGTCAGCAACAGCCCGAGGCCCAGCATTACCAAGGGAAACACGATTACCAGGATGCTCTTGTTAGACCAGCCGTCGGCGCTGCCCGAAATGCCCCAGTGAGTCGCCACCCGTTCGGGGAGCGACGGGTAGGCCCAAACAGAAAATGCCCATGCGAGCAT
>JBDHMR010000095.1:0-6072 GCA_039656035.1 Gemmatimonadota bacterium | reverse complement strand
TCGCGTCAAGCACCTCCCCGGCGAGGATCTGGGGTTCGCCCACCTCGATCACCACAGGGCTATTCGTCAGGGCCAGGCCGAAGTCGTATTTTGCCAGGGTAAGACCGTCGATCAGGTTACGGACATCTGCCGGCGCTTCGCGGACCTTTCCGGGTCGTTCCTGGGTACCCGGGCAGACGAGGCCCAGGCCAGCGCGCTCGAGAAGCTGTTTCCGGCGGTCGAGTGGAACCCCACGGCCCGGACGGTATATCTTCGTCCCGAGGCCGGGCAGACAACTACGGGCAGTGGGACGGTCCTCGTCGTATCCGCCGGGACCAGCGACGCCCCGGTTGCCGAAGAGGCTCTGGTGACGGCTGAGGCGTTCGGTAACACCGTAGACCGGCTCCATGATGTCGGGGTGGCCGGACTACACCGCTTGATGGGGGCGCAGGAACGCCTGAGCGAGGCAGCCGTGGTGATCGTGGTGGCCGGAATGGAAGGCGCTCTTCCATCGGTGGTCGGTGGCCTGGTGGCGGCTCCGGTCATCGCCGTTCCCACGAGTGTGGGGTACGGTGCTTCGTTCGGAGGCATTGCGGCGCTCCTGGGAATGCTCAACTCTTGCGCCGCCGGAATCACGGTCGTCAACATCGACAACGGGTTCGGCGCAGCCGCCGCGGCAAGTCGTATCAACCATCGATCCTGAGGGGGAATTCTGGGACGTATCGTGATGCTGATCCTCGGTGTGGGGCTCCTCGGCCTCGGCCTATGGCGTGGTGGTTGGTGGGCCATTGCCGCTGCTCTAGGCGGAGGTGGCCTGGCGCTAGCTTGGCACGAGGGTGTCCGGTTGCCGCCGGGAGTGAGGCGGGGCACCCCGCACCTGCTTCCCGATTCCGCGCTCGAGTGGCTCCGGCAGTCCCATCAGGCAATGGGGGCGTGGGCCATCGAAGGCGATACCCACGGGTCCGGTTCGGCCGGATATCACAGCCTGGATCCGGCAGTCAAATTCAGCGATCGCCGCCTGCGGCACATCGAGCGTCGACTGGTGGAGTTGCGGGATCGCGACGGGGGAGGTGGTGAACGGCTGGAAGAAGGCACCCTCGTGTTCGAGGCCCTCGGGGGGTTCGTCGCCGGTCTCATGCTCAGTCCCAGCCACTCGTCCGACGACCTGGAGCGCGCTCACAAGGATCTGCGGTACTTGTTGGACGGCCTGACCCGCAGGCCGATCGTTCACGAAGCGGCCCAGGACGAGGCGCCGCCGGCTGAGGCTAGTCGCAGTATCGCCCTACGATTGGCCTATCACGTAGAACGGGTACTCGAGGTGCACACGGTAGTGGCGCTGCTGGAACCGGCCGGGGCGCGCGTCGCGGCTGCGTCCGGTGGAGCCGACATGCGCCTGGTGGGTAAACTGCTGCCCGACGACAGCCCGCTCGGCCGTGTTGCCAGTGGATCCGCCCGCTCGATGCAAGTGCAGGGGGAGGCACTGGGCGACCTGGTCCCGGATCGGCGCCAACATAGTCGCACGCAGATCACCATGCTGCACTTGCAGGACCAGGGTGAACCGATCGGAGCCGTGGCATTCTGGCGTTTCCCGTCAGAGCCTCTGCCAGGTGCTGCGCTGGCGGAGGTGAAGGAGATCCTGCACCAGGCCGAACCGCGGTTCCGAACGGCAATGACGCGGGAAAGGGACCGTCGAGTAGAGGCAACCGATCATCTCACTGGTCTCACCAACCGCGGCGCGTTGGAGCGGCAGATGAAGCGCCTCGGCGAGGCCGCCGGCGCCCTGATCGTCGCCGACCTGGACGGCTTCGAATCGTTGAACGAAACGTTGGGCAATCCGGCGGGTGATGCGGCTCTGGTACACTTCGCCAACACCATCAATCATGTGATACGCGAAACCGACCTGGCTGCCCGCACCGGGGGAGAAGAGTTCGCGGTCTGGCTTCCGGACACCGACCTGGCCTCGGCCCTCATGGTTGCAGGCCGTATTCGGGAACGCTTCGATTCCTCGTCGTGGGATTGGCAAGGGCGTTCCTGGACGCTTTCGGCATCGTTCGGAGTCGCCGCCTGCCCCGAAAGCACCAGTAGGCTGGACAACCTGATGGCCCGGGCGGATGCGGCACTACTCAAGGCCAAGCAGGAGGGTCGAAACCGGGTGGCGGCTGCCCCGTTACAGGCGTGACTACCCATGGCCCTGCTCTTGCTGTATAATTCTTGTACACTTATTGGGGGCGACTGGCTTCGACGGGTGTGAAGAAGGAATTGCTGCGTGCCCAGGTCCAAGGTTCCTGGTTAAACCGCTTGGAAACTGTTATTTGCCAACACTGATCTGGCAATGGCTGCCTAAGCTGAGCTTTTAGCTCACTTAGAGCACCTGCGACGAATGCAGCTCGCCTGGGGCGGCACCGTCGTATCGTAAATCCGGGATAGTTGCCTCGGCCTCCCCCGACCGAAGCGGCGAAGCTGAGGGGGTAGTTCCCGAACCGGTTGGCCCGTGCACCACTCGGGAAGACACTAAGCATGAGCCTACGCACGTAGACGCAGATCTGGATACACGTTCGGACGAGGGTTCGATTCCCTCCGCCTCCACTTCCGCCAAGGGCGGGCTGCTCGAAACGAGCTGCCCGCCCTTGGCGTATGGTGGAGGGTGCGTTGTGCTGACCGCCTGACCGCCACCCAACCTTTTGGCCTCATTAAGCGACCAACCAGTGTGACCGAAACCACCGTTCGAGTTGCCGTCGATCCACCTGACCGGACACTGGCTGAGGCCGTGATCCTCACGGGCGACGAGGGGGCGTTCCGGGAGTTGTATCGCCGGCACACCCCGCGGCTGTACCAGTTCGTGCTCCGGTTCCTCGGTGGCGCCGAGATGGATGCCGAGGATGTGGTCCAGGAGGTGTGGATCCAGGCTGTGCGTCGCTTGGACGGGTTCCGTTGGGAAGCCCGGCTGGAAACCTGGCTCACCGCCATCGGGCTCAACGTGGCGCGCGACCACCTTCGGAAGCGCTATCGCAGAGGAGAGACACAGGCTTTGGACGTCACTGAATTGCCGGCGCCGGACCACCCGGCCGCCGAACGGATCGACTTGGACACGGCAATCGCCGCCCTGCCGGACGGCTATCGTGCCGTGCTGGTCCTGCACGACATCGAAGGCTTCAAACATCACGAGATCGCCGAGGCTCTGGGAATCGCCCCGGGGACTTCGAAGAGCCAACTTTCCGGGGCGCGCCGCGTGCTACGGCGTCTCCTGAGTTCGGTCGAGGAGGAGAACCATGTTGCCTATTGATCCTGACCAGTTGTCTCCCGTGGAGCGGGACGCGCTGGACGACCTTCCCCGCGAACGAGAACCGAGTCGGATGCTGGAGGAGCGGACTCTGAGCGCGCTGAGGAGCGAGGGCCTGGTCCGGCGGCCGCGCGGCATCAACCCACACGGGCCCTTCGGCTGGGCCGCCGCGGGAATAGCTGCGGCATTGGCGTTGTTTGCCGGTGGAGTGGTCGTCGGTCAGTGGTTGGGGACCCGGACCACGGTCCAGGCAATCGTGGCAGTGGAGGAATCGAACGCCCGTGAGGTAGCGGCGCTGGTTCAGCAGACTGGAACACAGTACGCAGCCGCGCTGGCGGCGTTGACTCAGGTGCCGTCGTCGGAGTCCGACAGCAGTTGGGTAGCCCAGGGACGCGAAGTGGCGCTGACGGCGCTCTACACCGTGGCTAACCAGATGGTACGAGTGGCTCCCGATGATCCGCTGGTGGCGCGAATCCTCCCGGCGTTGGAAGGAAACGAAAACCCGTCTGAGGAAGGATCGGGAACGCCGGTCCGGCAGGTCGTGTGGTTCTAACCGATTGACTATTCAAAGTGCGGCCAGGAAGGGTACTCTGATCATGTTCATTTTGCCTACTCACCAATGTTCCGAGCAACCGGGGTGGACTCGCCACTGGTTGGCACTGGCCGCGGTAATCGCCACGCTGGCCGGGTTGGGGCCCGCCACAATGGCCGCCCAGGTCTCGGTCGGCCGCGCCGGGTCGTGTCCGGGTGGCGCCTCCACGGTCGGTGACTTGGGGGTCGATTTCGACTGCCATGACTGCGAGGTCAGTTACCGTTCCTCGAGTCGTACGTGGCGGTGGCGGTTCCGCTCCGAGCCAACAATTAAACACGTCAGCGCTTCGGGCCCATCGAACGGCAAACTCCGGTCGGGGGACGTTCTCGTCAGCATAGACGGCCGGCTGATTACCACCCGATCGGGCGGCGCCAGGTTGGCGGACCTCGAGCCCGGTGAGCCCGTGACCGTATCCGTCCGTCGCACCGGCCTGGACGTTACTACTCAAATCACCCCGGCGGCAGCATGCCCCACCGATGCCGGACTGGCTGTGGGCTACTCACCACCGCTACCGCCGGTGCCACCGGTGACCGTGTCGGTACCGGAGCCCGCCCGGCCGCCGACGGCGCCGCGGGCTATCGCTAGCGGCGTGGCCAGTGTGGTAGCGTCATACGCCGCCGCGCTTTCCGGCACGAAGGCCTGGTTTGGCTTCGGGCTCAGTTGCAGCAACTGCAAGTACTATCCGGTACGCCACGAAGAGATCGCTAACGCCGAGGCCCAGCTAGAAGCCAGGACTCAAAGTAGAGACATGGACCCCGACGATGTACGGGCGTTGTACCGGGAGCTGGAATTGTATCGGCAGGAAGGGTCGCGCTGGGATTTTACCGAAAACCCCCGAGTCTTCTCGGTCGATGATGACGGGCCGGCCGATCGTGCCGGACTCCGTCGTGGCGACATCCTCACCCACATCGACGGACTGGCGTTGTTGTCCGACGAGGGAGGCAAACGGTTGGGGCAGGTGAAACCCGGCGACGAGGCCGATTTCGTCTATCGCCGCGGAACGACCGTTGGCACCGCAACGCTCACGGCCGCCAGGGAACCCACGAGCCGTGGTATTGCTGCGGAACGAGCCTATGTCCGCTCACGGGCACTACTGGAACGGTCGCTCAGCCGGATCGAGCGCACCATGGACCCGGCGGTTCGAGCTGAGGTCGTCAGGCTCCAGGAACAACTGCGAGAGGCCGAGAGAGTGCAGCGGGTGGCGACGCTCGAGACGCTCCGCGCCGAACGTGTCCAGACTCGGCCGATGCGGTACTCAGGCGTCATCGCCAACGTCAACGTGACAGTGCGGAGCCACGCATCGGTGGTGGTGTCGCGTGACGAGGAAACCGGTGAGGTGGTTATTACGACGTCGGACGCGACGATACGGGTGAAGCCGGAGGACTAGGAGGGCTAAGAGGCTAAGAGGGCTAAGAGGGAAAAGAGGGCTAAGAGGAAAATATATCTTAGCCCTCTTAGTTTTTATCAGATCCCCAAGAGTTGTATGGCCACTCCTGATGCCGCGATGGCTAGTCCGGCCATCACGTGGGCGTGCCGCTCGATCCAGTGCATTCGCTGGAGTCGGAGACCGTAGTAGGCTAGGGTGACCAGGCCCAGCATGGTGCCTACCGTCACTATGCCGAACGCCGCGGTTACCAGTATCACAGCTCCAGTGCCCATGCCCGCTGCAGGAATCATCAGCAGGGGGATCAGCGGTTCGCATGGTCCCAATACGAAGATTATGAACAGGCTCCACGCCGTGAGTGCCGCGGTAGCGTGACGTGTGCTATGCTCGTGCGCCGTCCCACCGTCGGTGTGAGTGTGAACCAATCCGTCGTGCTGGTGGGCGTGGCGCGTGCTGCGGCGGCGGCGGGCGAAGGCCCACCCGGCGTAGACCAAGCCGAACACGATCAGTGTCCAGGCCGCCAGGCTTCCGCGTGAGGCCTCGATGGCTTCGAGATTGGCAACGGCCGTCCCCAGGCCGATGCCCAACAGGCCCAGCACCACAGAAGACAACACGTGGCCGATACCACAGACCGTCGTGAGTCCCAGAGTCTTGCGGAGCGACCACCCGTTTGCCTTCCCCAGGACGACGAATGGGAGAGAGTGGTCGATGCCGATCAGCGTGTGGACGAAGGCCACGCCGATGGCGGATCCCAGCAATACGGTCAGTGTCGTGTCCATGTGTTCCAGTATCGTTCATCCTTGGGCAAGGTCAAGGGGTCTGGACCGCAGCTGCGGC
>JBDHMR010000094.1:0-9870 GCA_039656035.1 Gemmatimonadota bacterium | reverse complement strand
CCAGCGTAGCCGCGCGCCGTTCAACCGCACTCCGGTTCACCCTGACCTGATCGACCCAGTCCCGCTCGAGTGGCATCCCCGGATTATGCGACTCCAGGGCAACGGTGACATAGGCCGTTCCTGATGGGTGTTGAATTCGCTCTCCCGTACCTGGCCTCGTCGTCATAGATCCTCAGGCTAGGAGTACCGCAGGGCAGTAGCGTTACATCCTACATCCTACATCCTACATCCTACGCCCTACGCCCTACGCCCTGCACACGATGCACTACGCACTACGCACTACGCACCCCCAACCTACTCCTCACCCATATCCACCGCCACGATGGTACCTCCCCCAACCCCCTTGCATCCGCGCCAAGCCCCGCCGGTGCTTTGCCACCCGCTCCGGATCCTTGAAAATATTGATGGTGAGCGCCCCGGCCACGAATCCCCCAATATGGGCCCAGACCGCGACCCCACCGCCACTGCTCTCCTGACCGAGCGTCGGCAACCCGCCCAGCAGCTGCAGCAGGAACCAGTAGCCCAGCATGAGATACGCCGGGACGACTATGGTGAAGATGAGTCCGAAGAAGACCAGTACCCGGATGCGGGCCTTGGGATACAGCACCACGTAGGCACCCATCACTCCACCGATGGCACCCGAGGCCCCAACCATCGGGATCGGCGAACTGGGGTTGATGGCCATCTGAGCCCCCGCCGCCACCAGGCCGGCGAACAAGTAGAACACCACGAAACGACCGTGGCCCATCGAATCCTCCACGTTGTCGCCGAACACCCACAGGAACATCATGTTGCCCAGAAGATGGAACCAGCCCCCGTGGAGAAACATCGAAGTCACCGGCGTGACCGGGTTGGGCGCCCCAAGTTCACAACTTGCCGAGGGGCCGAGTTGTATCTCCGTTCCCACCGGCACCCGTCCCAGGAGCTCACCGGGTATGAGCCCCAGCTCGCACACCGAGCGAGTGAGCATGGGCTCCGACCCCAGTCCCTGAACGAACACCCACACGACCACGTTGAGCCCCACCAACACCCAGGTGACGATGGTCGGATGGAAGGTTGGGTTTTCGTCCTTGTATGGGAACATGGCTGGGGGTGAGGCCTTGGGCTAAGAGGGCTAAGAGGGCTAACCAGTGTGGTCCTGTGAACCAAATGCTGCGTAGAACATGAAGATAGTCGCGACAGAATCAACCCAAAGCGCTTTCCCCTCTTTTCCCTCTTAGCCCTCTTAGCCCTCCTCCTAGCTCTCTGCCATTATGGCAGTTTTTCCCGGTACGCCCCTTGCTTTTACACCCCCCAGAGAAGCGCCAATATCCGTAAATAACGATAGTTCATAGACATACGACCAAGAGGAGACGCAATGGGCAAGATCATCGGAATCGACCTGGGTACAACCAACTCGGTCGTCTCGGTCATGGAGGGAGGCGACCCTGTCGTGATCCCCAACGCCGAGGGCGGACGGACTACACCGTCGGTCGTGGCGTTCACCAAGGACGGAGAGCGGCTGGTGGGCCAGGTGGCCAAGCGCCAGGCGGTCACCAATCCGCAACAGACCGTGTTCTCCATCAAGCGGTTCATGGGCCGCAAGATGAGCGAAATCAGCGAAGAGAAGAAGCTGGTGCCGTACACGATCGTCGAAGGACGTAACGGTATGGTGTCGGTGGAGGCTGGGGGCAAGAAGTATCAGCCACCCGAAATCTCCGCCATGATCCTCCAGAAGATGAAGCAGACGGCCGAGGACTACCTCGGTACCGAGGTTACGGAAGCTGTCATCACCGTTCCCGCCTACTTCAACGACGCCCAGCGGCAGGCCACCAAGGACGCCGGCAAGATCGCCGGCCTCGAAGTGAAGCGCATCATCAACGAGCCTACCGCCGCCGCGCTGGCCTACGGGCTGGAGAAGAAGAAGGACGAGACCATCGCCGTGTTCGACCTCGGCGGTGGCACCTACGACATCTCCATCCTCGAATTGGCCGATGGCGTGTTCGAGGTCAAGAGCACCAACGGTGACACCCACCTCGGTGGTGACGACTTCGATCAGCGGGTCATCAACTGGCTGGTAGCCGAGTTCAAGAAGGACCAGGGTATCGATCTGTCAAAGGATCCGATGGCGCTCCAGCGGCTCAAGGAAGCGGCCGAGAAGGCCAAGATGGAGCTGTCGAGTACCCAGCAGACCGACATCAATCTGCCGTTCATCACCGCCGATCAGTCGGGGCCCAAGCACCTGAACTACTCCCTGACGCGGGCCAAGTTCGAGCAACTGGTGGACGAGCTCATCGAGCGGGTGCTCCCGCCCATGAAGCAGGCGCTCAAGGATGCCGGCATCGACGCCAAGGCGATTGACGAGGTCATTCTGGTCGGAGGATCCACCCGGATTCCCAAGATCCAGGACATCGTCCAGGAGTTCTTCGGGAAAGAGCCCAACAAGTCGGTCAATCCCGACGAAGTCGTGGCCATCGGCGCCGCCATCCAGGGTGGCGTGCTCGCCGGCGAGGTCAAGGACGTCCTCCTGCTCGACGTGACCCCGCTGTCGCTCGGCATCGAGACCTTGGGTGGAGTGACTACGGTCCTCATCCAGCGGAACACTACCATCCCCACCAAGAAGTCCGAAGTGTTCTCCACGGCGGAGGACAACCAGACAACGGTGGAGATCCACGTGCTCCAGGGCGAGCGGCAGATGGCCACCGACAACCGCACCATCGGCAAATTTCAACTCACCGGAATTCCACCCGCGCCGAGAGGACTGCCGCAAGTAGAGGTAGCGTTCGACATCGACGCCAACGGCATCCTGCACGTGTCGGCCCAGGACAAGGCCACCGGCAAGGAGCAGAAAATCCGCATCGAAGCGTCAAGCGGCCTGAGCGACAACGAAATCGATCAGATGGTCAAAGACGCCGAGTCGCATTCCAGTGAGGACAAGGAGCGGCGCGACGAAATCGAAGCCCGCAACCAACTCGACGCTCTGGTGTACAAGGTCGAGAAGGACAGCAAGGAGTGGGTCGACAAACTGTCCGACGACCTGAAGGAACAGCTCGATGGCGCGGTCGAGAAGGGCAAGGAAGCCCTCAAGACCGGCGATACCGCCGCCATCACCGGCGCGCTCGAAGAGCTCAACAGCGCCTACTCGGCCGCTGGAGCCTCACTCTATCAGGCCGAGGCCGCCCAACAGGCCGCCGAAGGAGAAGCACCGATGGACGAGGGAGCCGAACCGGCCGGCGACGAGGAGGACGTGGTCGAGGCTGACTACGAGATCGTCGACGACCAGAAGTAGCAAAGGTCTGAACTAAGAATTGGGGGTTGGAAACTGGGCTCGGCTCCAGTTTCCACCTCCAATTTTGGTTTCCAACCTGCAACCGAAACCCAAGTTCAGGAATCTCTGTAGTATTAGGAAGGAGCGGAGGCTGGTGGGTCGGGCTCCCTCATGAGATATTTCACGGACCCGAGGGCTCATATTGGGCTCTCGGGACCATTTTTCAAGGGTCGGAATATGTCCGCACGTTCACTGAATTGGCTCAAATTCGGTAGTCTCATCGCCTTGGCGTTCAGTTTGGGGTTGTTCTTCGCGGGATTAGTGGACTCGCCGTCGGTCGGTGCCGCCCAGCAGGCCCAGGCCAAACAGGCCGATTTCATGGTCAATCTGAGCGAGGGATTCGCCAACGTGGCTGAAGCCGTACGGCCCAGCGTCGTAGTGATCGAATCCCAGCGGAACGTGGAGCAAACCAATCGCCGGCCATCGTTCAACGATTTCTTCCAGCAGCACCCCCAGGAGCGGTTCCAGGAGGGACGTGGCTCGGGCTTCATCGTATCGCGCGACGGCTACATCCTGACCAACAACCATGTAATCGACGGCGCCGACAAGGTGATAGTGCGCTTGACCGACCGTCGTGAGTTCGTCGCCGAGATCGTTGGCGCCGATCCCAATACCGACCTCGCGGTCCTCAAGATCGACGCCGAAGGGCTGACCCCATCGGCCCTGGGGAGCTCCGAAGATGCCCGAGTCGGGGAGTGGGTGCTCGCTATTGGCAACCCCCTGGGCGACAACCTGACGTTCACGGTCACGTCCGGCATCATCAGCGCCAAAGGCCGTGTAGCCCGCGAGCTGCCGGGCATCACGACGACCAGCATCCAGGACTTCATCCAGACTGACGCGGCCATCAACCCCGGCAACTCTGGTGGCCCGCTGGTCAACCTCCAGGGCGAGGTGATCGGCATCAATGCAGCCATCGCCAGCCAGACCGGCTACAACGTGGGCTACGGGTTCGCCATTCCCATCGACCTGGCCCGCAATGTCATGACGCAGATCATCGAGCACGGCCGGGTCCGGCGGGCGGCCTTGATGGTCAACATCATGGAAGTCTCTCCCAACGATGCGGAATACGCCGGACTCCAGGAAATCCGCGGCGTGATGATCCAGCAAATCCCCGATCAATCCCCCGCCCGGCGCGCGGGCATTCGCCAAGGCGACATCATACTGTCCATCGACGGCAACCGGGTGGACTACGTGGCCGAACTGCAGCAGGAAATCGGCTTTCGCAAGCCGGGCGATGAAGTGCGCGTCGAACTGGCCCGCAAGGGTGGCGAGCGGGAAACGGTAACCGTCCGCCTGGCCGAACTGGAAGCCCAGCCACAACTGGCGCAGGTCGAAAGCGGCCCTGCCGAAGAACCGGAGTCCACCGCAAAGGACATGGAAAGCCTGGGCGTCACTGTGGAACCAGTATCGGCCAGGGTCGCCGAGATGTTCGACTTGAGCGCCGACGACCGGGGCCTGTTGGTGGTCGACGTCCAGCCCGGCGGCCCGGCCTGGGACCTGATCTTCGTAGGGCGCGAAACCACGGACATCATCGTCGCGGTGGAGGACACACCCGTCCGGACCGAGAGCGACCTGCAACGCGAACTGGCAGCGGTCGGACCCAGTGGGATCGTGTCACTGGAAATCGTGCGGCCAAACAACGGCCGCGTCGCCCGCAGGCTGGTGCGGATCAAGTTGGCCGACTGACGAGCTGACTCGTTCACAATGAAAGCGCGAGGGGCCCACCGTCCCTCGCGCTTTTTTTGTGCCGGGCCCGGATCGAGTGTATCCTGATCCCCCATGAGCATCATCATGGCCGTGGGAATGGTGATCGTGGGAATCGCCTTGCTGACCTTCGGCGGGGAAGCTCTCGTCAAGGGCGCCATCGCGCTGGCGCGGCTGGTAAAGGTCCGACCAGCAGTCATCGGTCTGACGGTCGTGGCGTTCGGCACCTCAGTGCCCGAGATGGTCGTGAGTATCTTCGCGGCGATCGGCGGCAACACCGACGTGGCCCTCGGCAACGTCGTCGGGTCCAACATCCTCAACGTCGCCCTGATCGTGGGCCTGTCTGCCCTCATCACCACTCTCCCCGTACACGGCAACGCCGTGCGCCTGGAGTGGCCCTTCATGTTCGGGGCCAGCCTCCTGGCCGTGGCCTTCGGTTGGTTCGAACACCTGGTCCGGGCCGAAGGCATCGTTCTCGTCTTGCTCCTGATTGCCTTCAACTGGTACATCGTTAGCAAGGCGAGGCCCGACGTCTTGGGCGGCTCGCGCGAGGCCTTGGCCGGCGGCGTCGCCCACATCGCGCGGGCCACGCTCACGCGCCCGGCCCTCATCAATCTGTGGTGGGTCACCATGGGCATCGTGATCCTCGTCATCGGCGGACGGATTCTCGTCACCGGCGCCATCGAGCTGGCCCTGTTGGCCCACGTGTCGGAGCGCATCATCGGACTGACCATCGTCGCGATAGGCACCAGCCTCCCTGAATTGGTCACCAGCCTGGTAGCGGCCCGGAAGGGGCACGCCGAGCTGGCCGTGGCGAACGTGATCGGCTCCAATATCTTTAATATTCTGGGCGTGCTGGGCGTGGTGGCCATCATCACCGATGTTGAAGTGTCACGGGCCATGGAATACGACATGCTCTGGATGCTGGGATTCTCGCTTGCGCTGTTCCCAATGATGTGGAACCGCCGGGTCAGCCGTCGAGAGGGGGCCCTCCTGCTCGGCGGGTGGCTAGTGTATCTGTGGTGGTTGTTGCGGTAAAGCTGGCACCTGGTCACTCAACTTCGGGAAACACCATGCCGGACGACACTCACTCCATCGCGGAGGCCCAACTCTCAGCCGAGGCGAGTGACCTCCGCGCCGCCGCCGCCGCCCAGAAGGCGCTGGTAGGGAAACAGGATCGCGTGGCCGTGGTCGTCAGCATCGTGGTGCCGGTGATCCTGACGATCCTCAAGACGGCCTGGGAGCCGATCACTCCGATCGCTGTCTTCTATGCCTTCGGGGTCCTGCTTGCCTACGTGCTGGTCCTGGGCCGTGTCAGGACAGCGCGCCTCCGCTCCGCGGCGCGGTCGCGCGAATGGCATGACTGCGACGTCCTCGATCTTCCGTGGAACCAGCGGGCTACCGGCGATGAGCCCTCGCCCGCCGAACTGGAAGAATGGAAGAACACCGTGGCCGCATCGAAGGGGACCGGCGGCCAGAGGGTGGGAGACCCCTTTCCCCGGGAGGTGGACGACTTGCCGCTCCCCTACGCCCGCCTGGCATGCCAAAGCTTGGCGCTCTATTGGGAGCCCGCAGCGGTCCAACGATACGTCAAGGCACTGTGGCTGTGGGCAGGTGCCGCGGTGTTGGTCTTACTCCTGGCTGGTCTGGCTATCCGCCCCACCACCGAAACCGCCGTCACCACACTGCTGGCGTTGTCCCCCATGGTGTACTGGGTGTGGCGCGAGCAGCAACAGTGGCAGATCGCCGGTCGGCGAGCGGGACGGGTGCTGCAGCGGCTGGAGAGCGCTTGGCGTAACGCCATGGCGGCTACCATCCAGCCGAGCGCTCTCCCGCTGCTGGCGCGCGGTATCCAGGACGACATCTACGCCTTCCGCCGGCGGCAGCCGGTAATTCCGCGCTGGGCCGCCAAGAGATATTGGCACCGGCTGTCCTATGATGACCGCCATCTCGGCAGGTTCGTCGACCAGTACGCCCAACGCGGGAAGGAAACATGACGCTGCTCCACTGGGAGCCGAAGGCCCCGGCATGCTGAACTACATTTGGGCAGGCCTCATCATTTTCAGCCTGGTCTTCGCACTGGCCAACGACACGCGTGACCTGACACGGGACACCTACCGCAACGGCGAGCCGCTTCCCGTAACGGTGTACTTCCCGTCCGGGTACGACCCCAGCCAGCGGGTGCAGGCGGTGGAAGTCGAGGTCGCCCCTGCGGCCCTGGCCGAGTACCCCGGGGTCGAACTGACCGCGCCCATGCGATGGACCGGATCATTGGTGGTTGGAGAGGACGGCCGGGAGCTCAGATTTGCCGTGGACGTCGACCTTCCAGAACCGCTGTCGACGATACGCCAGGTAACTTCGTCGCGGGCCAACGACCTTCGCGGCGTCACCAGTCTCGATCCAGGTACCGGCGCCCTGCAGGCCACGACGACAGTGACGTTCCCTGCCGTCCGGTTCGTCAAGCTCAATGCCATAACCCAAGCAGCCTTCGACTTCGCGGAGATCGCCGTCACCCTCGCGCTGGGATTGATCGGGGCCCTCGCTCTGTGGCTCGGCCTCCTGCGAATCGCCGAGAAGGCCGGCCTGATCGAAAATTTCGTTCGGTTGGTCCAACCGGTTCTGCGTCCGTTCTTCCCCCAACTGCCGAAAGACTCTCCTGCCCTTGGGTACATAGCGCTGAACCTCACGGCCAACGTCCTGGGGCTGGGAAACGCCGCCACCCCGTTCGGTCTCAAGGCTATGGAGGAACTGCAGGAGCTCAACCCGGTCAAGGATACCGCCACCAACTCGATGGTCATGCTGCTGGCCATGAACACAGCCAGCGTCCAGTTGGTCCCACCCGTCATGCTGGTGGCCATCATGGGACTGCAAGTAAACGAGTTGTTCTTTGGCATCCTCCTGGTAACCGCGCTCTCCCTCATCGTCGCGGTCTTCGCCGCACGGGGGCTAGGACGGATGAAGCGCTATCGCGATACCGACCCCATGCGGCAGGCCACGGCCGCCGAACCGACAGTCTGACGGGAACATATCATGGACACGATACGCACCGTCATCGACATCCTCTCGGTCTTCGTTCTCCCGACGATCATCATCGGCTTTCCGCTGTACGGCCTGTTCAAGCGGGTACCGGTCTACGAAGAATTCGTGGAGGGCGCCAAGGAAGGGTTCACTGTGGCGGTACGGATCATCCCGTACATGGTCGCCATCCTGTTCGCCATCGGAATGTTTCGCGCTTCCGGGGCACTCGACTACCTCATCGACGGCGCCCGCCCGCTGCTGAGCCTCATCGGCATCCCGCCGGAGGTAATCCCCATGGGCATCGTCCGGCCACTCACCGGGTCTGGCTCGGCGGCAATCGTATTGGACATGATCAATCAGTACGGCGAAGACTCTCTGGTGGTGAAGATGGCGGCCACCATGTTCGGCTCGACCGAAACGACGTTCTATGTGATTGCGGTGTATTTCGGATCGGTGAACGTACGCAAGACCCGGCACGCTGTTCCGGCCGGGCTCATTGCCGATGTGGCCGCCATGTTCATGGCGGTGTACATCGTAACCCTCCTGTCCGGATAGCCGAGCATGCCGGTAACGGACCCAACGCGGCTGTCCGCGGTGCCGCCGGTCGACGGGCTGGGTACCCGCCGGGTCACCGCCGACATGCTGTGGCGAGCCCTCGAAGACCCTCTCCAGTCTCCTTGGCTCACCGTCCACAACGTGGGTCGTTCGGGGCAAGGTCGCCCTCTGCGCACCATCACCTTTGGCGAGGGGCCGACCGATCTCCTGCTGTGGTCGCAGATGCATGGGGACGAAGCCACCGCCACCAGGGCGTTGGCCGACCTCGTAGGGTTTTTCGCTGCCCGGGACGACCTCGACCTCCACCAGCGGCTCCGGCAGCACCTGCGCATCACCATGCTCCCGATGCTCAATCCTGACGGCGCCGAGGCGCACCAGCGGGAAACGGCCGACGGGATCGACGTCAATCGCGACGGCGCCCGGTTGGCATCACCAGAGGCACGGGCGCTGGCCGAAGTCCGTGAACTACTGCAACCGGCCTTCGGGTTCAACCTGCACGACCAGGACGTGCGCCGGCGTGCGGGACCCGACGGCGACCAGGTAGCCTTGGCCTTCCTGGCGCCGCCGGTCGACGTGCAGGACACCTGGGCTCCCGTCCGTGCTCGCGCTCGCCAGTTGGCGGCGACCATGGCGGCCGCCGCGCTGGACGCTTTGCCCGGCCGGGTGGCCCGTTGGAGCGAAGAGTACGAGCCCAGGGCCTTCGGTGAGTGTTTTCAGCACGCCGGGACCAGCACGGTGCTCGTCGAGACGGGCGCCTTACCGGACGATCCCGATAAAGAGCGCCTGCGGACCTACCTGTCGACCCTGTTCCTGACGACGTTCGACCGCATGGCCGATGGCAGTTGGGAGCAGACCGATCCAGCGGTCTACCACGACCTGCCGCTCAACCACTCGGTACTCCACGATCTCCATCTGACCGGCGGGACGGTCGTGGTCGGTGACCCTCGAGACGGTGGATTGTACCGGCCGCTGGGTCATCGTCACAGCTCAAAGCAAACGGTCCCCCGGTGCCGTAGCACCGGAGGACCGCGTCCGGATCGAGATTCGGAAAGACGGGCCACTAGGCCCCGTAGTTGCCGAATACTGACCCCCCCCACCCCGACCACCTTCCCACGCCCCACGCCCCACGCCCAACGCCCAACGCCCAACGCCCAACGCACCCCTACAGACTAATCTGTATCCCCGTAGTAAAAAACTTATCAGTCTTCTGGAACCCGGGCTCGGGGATGTTGTCGAACCGGACCAGGTATGTCAGAGCGATCGCAAACTTGCCGCTCAGGGGAGCC
>JBDHMR010000093.1:0-6240 GCA_039656035.1 Gemmatimonadota bacterium | reverse complement strand
CGGACTTGCAGGAACGGGTGGATTTTGCTGAGCGTCTATTGGCGGACCAGCGGGAGCAAAACCAGATCGCCAATCGTGGTGTGGAAACGGACGGGTTTGCCGAGTGAATGATCGAGGAGGCAGACATGGGTGAAGGCATGGAAGTCATCGGGGTACTGGCCCCGCTGTTTGGTTTTCTGTTGATCTGCGGCGGCGTCAGCTACGCCGGTTTCATTGTGTTGCAGGCCTTTCGGACCAAGGTTCTCGGAGAGCCCGGGGCTGGGCCCGCGGAACTGGAGGAGTTGCGCGAGCGGATAGCCGACCTGGAAGATCAGGTCGCCAGCGGCGGGCAGTTCCAGACGGACCCGCGTGTGCTCGAACTCGAAGAACGAGTGGACTTCACTGAACGGCTGTTGGCCAGCGAGCGGGAGCATGCGGTTCTGCCGGAGCCTTCGGAGGAGATAACCGCTCCCGGCCAAGCCGGAGAAGCCTTGTGAGGTATCGGAATGTTCGATGACGGTACATGGCGGTTCATGGGGGTCATGCTGGCCTTGGCGCTGACGGGCGGCGGAATCTACCTCATGATCATGCTGCTCAACGTGCTGCAGCAGCGTTTGAGCGGTGGTCGGGCCGACGTCGCCGACGAGTTGGAGGACCTGCGCCACCGGATGGAGGAGCTCGAGGGCGTGGTGGCAGACGTGACCGATCGTGATTTGATCCGCCAACTGTCGGAAATGGAAGAGCGTCTCGAGTTTGCCGAGCGGCTGCTGTCCAAAGAAGACAACCGGGCCCGCTTGCCCGAGCCGTCGGACGAGGTGACCGCCGCTGGTGTACGAGGTGGTGATCGTGGGTAGTGGTCTGTGGCCGGTCTTCTGGGCCGCCGCGGCTCTGATGATTACCGGCATGGCCGTGTGGGGCAGCACCATGATGATGCGGCTGATCGACGACAGGATCGAACTGGCCAAGCGTCAGGTGCTGGACGAACTGGATGCGGTAGAGGAGCGGCTGGCGGGATTGGAAGCGCAGCTGCCGGACGCGACCGACCGGGCGCGCCTGGCGGAACCGAGCGATGAAGTGACGGCTCAAGGTTAGAAGGGAGATCTAGTGGATCCGGATGTTCTGAGTTTCATGGGAGTGATGGGGACCATCGCCGGCTTCATTTTCGCGATGACCTTGGCTCGCGGTCTGTCGCAAAAAATGGGAGTGCCCAGCCGTAAACGTGGCGGCTGTAACTGTCTCGAGGGCGATCACGAGGATTTGGCTGAGTTGGGCGATCGTGTAGCCGATCTGGAGTTCAGCGCCCGCCGTATGGAAGAACTGGAAGAGCGGCTCGATTTCGCCGAGCGCATGCTGGCGGATGCCCGTCAGGGCGACCGGCTTGTGGAGCCGGCTGAACACACTGACACGCTGCGATGAGACGAGTGAGCCAATGCTGCTAGTGCAAGATCCCGGACAGGTGGTCGTGTTCCCCCCGATGCCGCCCAGCGGACCGCCTGAAGAGGTCATCGTCATCGTCGCCTTGGCGGTCATTACCGCGGCCGTGCTTATTCTGCGGCCGCTGGCCAAAGCCTGGGCCCGGCGGCTCAGTGGGGCCGACGAGTCCCGGATCGATGAGTTGGAGCAGCGGGTCGTGGAACTGGAGCAGATCGGATCGGGAGACTACAGTGTGGTGCAGGGCGAGTTGAGCGAACTGCACGAACGGATTGATTTTACCGAGCGCATGTTGGCCCAGTCCCAACGACCACAGGTGGCTCCCGATCACAGCGCCACCGATGAAACCACTGGCTTCAGGCCGACGCCGTGAGAACGCCCCATGAATGAACTGTTTGTCGGCATGGTCGTGATGGTCGCCATCGTCATCGGTTGCACGGTAGTGTTGACGCCTATCGCCCGGGCGTTTGCCAGGCGCATCAACGGTCATGGAGCCAAGGTCGAACAACGGTTGGCCGCCATCGAGGCCGTCGTGGCAGATTTGCAGGATGACCACGCCTTGGTGACGGATCTCGAGGATCGGCTTGCTCGGGCGGAGCGGCGGGTCGAGGGCCACTCGGGCCGACCCCGGCGGAGCGAGCGCCCGTCCCGGCCGAGCGGAGAGCTGAAAGTGGGCAAGCTGTGGACCCCCCCGCCTTACAAGGCTTGAGGAGAGTAGGGGACATACGCAGCACCCATTACATTTCACGAGACCAACGGGTCTCGCACATTGACGACTGGGTGGAGGCAGGCAGCGATGGTCACCAAAGACGATATCGCATCATTTATCGAGCGGCTCGAAGGTGGAGCGGCTACCTCGGAAGAAGTCGAACCGGGGCTGTGGGTCGTGCGCACGGGAGACGAGGCGGAAGTAGTTGTCAACTTCGCCGACCCTGTGGTAATTCTCCGGGTACGGGTCATGGAGCTGCCGGAGAGCACCGAGCGGCAGTGTGGATTGTTCCGCCAGTTGCTCGAGCTGAACGCCAGGGAACTCGTCCACGGATCCTACGGTCTGGAGGGCGATCATATCTTGTGGACCGATACGCTCGAACTAGACAATCTGGACTACAACGAATTCGAGTCGAGCTTCGATTCCATTGCGCTGGGATTGGCGTCCCATCGGAGTACTCTCGCACCCTTTGGAGAAAGGTGATCTCCCATGGGGATCTTTGACCGATTCTCGACCATGCTCCGGTCGAACCTGAATGATCTGATTTCCCGGGCCGAAAACCCGGAGAAGATGCTGAACCAGTTGATCGTCGACATGAAGACGCAGCTGGCCAAGGCCAAGCAACAGGTAGCTTCGGCCATCGCCGACATGAAGAAGGTCCAGCACGACGCCGAGTCCTCCCGCAAGCAGGCTGAGGATTGGGAGCGGCGTGCCATGCTTGCCGTGCAGGAAGGCCGGGACGATCTGGCCAAGCAGGCGCTAATGCGTTTCAACGAACACCTGCAGACGGCGCAGCAGCTTCACGAGACACATACCAAGCAGAAGGCCGAAGTAGAGTCGCTCAAGAACTCGCTGCGGCAACTGAACGACAAGATCGAAGAAGCCAAACGCAAGAAGAACATCCTGGTGGCGAGGGCCAGACGGGCCGAAGCACAAAAGCGCATCCAGGAAACCATGGCCGGCTTGTCGGACAAGAGCGCGTTCCATTCGTTCGACCAGATGGCCGAGCGCATCGAAGAGACCGAACGCCGGGCTCTGGCCGCCGCTGAGCTGAATGAGGAATTCGAGGGCGACAGTTTGAGCGCCGAGTTCCAGGCACTGGAATATCACGGGAGTTCAGACCAGCAATTGCTCGAGCTCAAGTCCAAGATGGGTGTGCTCAAAGCCGGTGAAGCCCCCAAGCAACTGGGGGATGGTGACGACGACGTCTCTGAAGCCGAGGTGCTCGAGGAAGAGTCGGACCAGCCGCCGGCGTAGCAACAAAGGAGGGCAGTTGGTCTAGGGCCGGTTCCGGTTGGGATCGGCCCTCCTTTGTTGGGCGAGGGCAGCGAGGGCAGTGTGGAGTAGACGCGCGCTGACGATAGCCTTAAGCTTTCTCTCGGTCCTGGGTGCCCTCCGCACCCCGCACCCCGTACCCCGCACATCAGAGCCCCATGCCCCAACCCCGCTACTTGATATTGGCCGACGACGATTTCGGCCCCATGACTTCCAAGACCGCCAACTCGGTGATCCGCTATTGCGGGGAGCGGGTGGTGGGGGTGCTCGACCGAGGCCAAGTGGGGGCCACAGCCGAGTCGGTGCTGGGGTTCGGCGGGGACATTCCTGTTGTCGGATCGATAGAAGACGGGCTGGCGCTGGGACCTGATGCCGTGTTGATCGGGATCGCGCCGGTTGGTGGCCGGCTACCTGATTCATGGCGGGAGTGGTTGGTGGCGGCCATGACCCAAGAGTGCGACGTATGGAGCGGGTTGCACACTTTCCTGAACGACGACCCCGTGTTGCAGGAAACGGCGGCGACGAACGGCTGCACTATCCACGACGTGCGCCGACCGCCGGCCGATCTCGAGGTTGCCTCGGGGGCCGCCCACGATTTGGAGTCATTTGTCGTCCAGACGGTGGGGACCGATTGCAACGTGGGCAAGATGACGGCTCAACTACAGGTCACCCAAGGTCTCAACGACCGAGGGATCAAGACCACCTTCGCCCCCACGGGGCAAACCGGCATCTTCATCGAAGGCTGGGGTATCGCCGTCGACGCCGTTGTGGCCGATTTCATTGCCGGGGCCGCCGAGCGAGTCACCGTCCAAGCTGCCCGTGATGCCGACATCGTCATGGTGGAAGGGCAGGGGAGCATCAATCATCCAGGCTATTCCGGAGTGACGCTCGGCCTGCTGCACGGATCGTGTCCCGATGCACTGATCCTCGCCCACCACGCGTCCAGGGAATTTGTAGGAGATTACCGGCCCGATGCCTGGATCAGGATCCCCCCGCTGCCGACCTATGTTGACTGGTACCGGGAGGCCGCGGCCATGGTCAAGCCGGCACCGGTGATCGGGATCGCCGTAAATACCTACGACCTATCCGAGCCCGAAGCGCTGGCAGCCTGCGACCAGGCGG
This sequence comes from Gemmatimonadota bacterium, assembly GCA_039656035.1. GTDB lineage: Bacteria > Gemmatimonadota > Gemmatimonadetes > Gemmatimonadales > GWC2-71-9 > N074bin45. The sequence continues at coordinate 1,724 of JBDHMR010000093.1, read as the reverse complement.
AAAAAGCCACCGGCCTGCCGGCGACGGATCCTGTACGGTTCGGCGCCGGGCGGTTGGTTGACGCGGTGGTTGAGGCGCGGGAGAGGTACTTGGCTAGTGGCTAGTGGCCACTAGCCCGCCGGGAGTATCCCGCCTTACTTTCTCCGCCATGACTCTTCGCCTCCACAACACGCTCACCCGCACCATCGAGCCGTTCGAGCCACAGACTCCTGGCCGGGTGACGCTCTACGCTTGCGGGCCGACGGTCAGGGGCTATGCCCACATCGGCAACTTCCGCACGTTCTTGACCGTGGATCTGTTGCGCCGTTGGCTGGTGGCCAGCGGGTATGAGGTATTCCACGTCATGAACCTGACGGACGTCGATGACCGCACGATTCAGGACGCCCTTGCCGCGGGGAAGACGCTCGACGACCACGTACAGCAGTTCATCGACGCCTTCTTTGCCGACCGGGATTTCTTGCGCATCGGACCGGCTGACGTCTATCCCCGGGCTACGCGCTACATCGATCACATGGTCTCCCTTATAGAAGGATTGTTGGAAAAGGGAGTAGCCTATCGAGGTGAGGATGGCTCGGTGTACTTCGCCATCGATCGATTCCCCGATTATGGCCGGCTGTCGCAGCTCGACCGGCGGGAACTCAAGGCCGGCGCCAGCGAGCGGGTGTCGTCCGACGAGTACGCCAAGGAAGACGCCCGTGACTTCGTGCTATGGAAGGCAGTCAAGGAAGAGGATGAGCAGGTAGGAGCCGCGTGGGACGCTCCCTTCGGGCGCGGGCGGCCCGGCTGGCACCTTGAGTGCTCCACCATGGCGCTCCACGAGATCCGGGAACGATACGGTGTCACGGTGCTGGACATCCACGCCGGGGGTGTGGACCTGATCTTTCCGCATCACGAAGACGAAATCGCCCAGAGCTGTGCCTACACCGGCGAGGAGTACTTCGCCCGTTACTGGGTGCACGGCGAATTCCTCAACGTGCGCGGCACCAAGATGTCCAAGCGGTTCGGCAACATCTCTGCGGCGCGGGATCTCGAGGAAGACGGTTGGGACGCAGGCGCGATTCGCCTGTTGATGTATCAGACACACTACAGGCAGCAGCTGGATTTGACTGACGAAGCGCTGGAAGGAGCCGCCAAGGGTGCTCGGCGCTTGGGGGAATTTGCTCGGCGGCTGCTTGGTGGGGGCGGCGAGGGCAGCGGGGGCGGTTCGGAGTCGACGGGGTTCATCGAAGCTGCCGCCAAGCTGCAGGACGGTTTCACCGCTGCGATGGATGATGATCTCAACGCGCCGAGGGCCTTGGCGGCGGTATTCGATTTCGTTAGCGAGGGGAATCGGCTGCTAGACGAAGGCGAAGCCGCTGGGCCCGAGGCCAGGGCTGCCTGGGCTCTTGCGGATGGTGTGCTTGACGTCTCGACGGAGTCTCGTACCCTCGAAGTAGGCGACGATTCCCGATTTCGAGATGATGCCGTCGTTGAAAGGCGACCGGCTAGTGATTCTCCGCCAGCGGATCCGGATCAAGCGGAGGAGTGGGCGATATCGTGGGCCGCCGAGCGATCCAAGGCCAAGAAGAAGAAGGACTTCGCCGAGGCGGACCGGATACGGGACATTCTAGGCGGGGCCGGTTTCGAGGTCCGCGACACACCTCAAGGTCCAGAGATCATCAAGAGGTAGACGAAGGCCCTTTCCCTCTTAGCCCTCTTTTCCCCTTTCCCATTCTCAATCGTTC
>JBDHMR010000092.1:3515-13252 GCA_039656035.1 Gemmatimonadota bacterium | reverse complement strand
ATGCTACCACTCCTCCGACAATAGTCCCGCCAAGGGCCAGAACCCATGCCACCAGCACCCAGTAAGGCGGGTCGAACCAGCCGAGCAGGGCCAACCAGGCGGCAACCCCTAATGTGAGCACCACCGCGCCGGCTCCGGCTGCGGCCCACGACAATCTCCGCAGTTGCCTGAGCGGCGCGCCAAGCAGTCTCAGCGCCGACTTGGTGGAGCGCGGACTCATCCGCCGTACCCGACCGCGTAGGCAAAAAGGTTGACGCCCATCCGCAGCGCCTGTTCCCGCTTCTGCTCGGGATCGTCGTGTACCTGGGGATCCTCCCAGCCGTCGCCCAGATCGCTTTCGAAGGAATAGAACACAGCCAGCCGTCCATCGAGGAAGATGCCCAGGCCCTGCGCCGGCTTGCCGTCGTGTTCGTGGATCTTGGGAATGCCTTCAGGCATGTGGTACACGACGTTATAGATCGGGTGGTCAAGCGGCACTTCCTGCAACGCCTCTGCGGGGAACAGACGTTGGAACTCCCGGCGAACCGACTCGTCCATTCCGTAGTTGTCATCGACGTGGAGAAAGCCACCCTGGCGAAGGTAGCGCCGCAGCACCGTCAGGTGCCTTTCGGCAAGGCTGACGTTTCCGTGTCCGGTCATGTAGAGGTATGGGTGGCTCCACAGATCCGGATCGTCGAGCGAGACGACCTGCTCCCGCTCTGCCGTGCGCAGGTTGGTCCGTTCACGAATGGCCTGCAACAGGTTGGGGAGACTGGAAGGATTGGCGTACCAGTCTCCACCACCCTCGTAGTGGAGCCGACCGATTGTCAGAATCGAGCCTGAGGCAGTCGCCCGCCCTCCCGTGAGGAGCGGCATGACCATAGCCACCAGCAGGAACCAATTCGATGAAATACCCACTCAGGACAACCTCATGACCAGACGATAACCATCATTACGGGACAGACCCCAATTCTCCGTCAACTGGCGTACAATGTCCTTGGTAGGGAGCCCTTCCGCGATCAGGACCGCCGCGGCCTTGGCTACCTCCTCAGAGTCAGGTTCGGGTGGGGTCTGGCGCTGCCCCGCGACCACCACCGTGACTTCACCCTTTACCTTCGCATCGACGAACCGGGCCTCGAGTTCATCGAGAGTGCCGGCCACGATTTCTTCGTGCAATTTCGTCAACTCCCGCCCGACCACCGCCGCGCGTTCTCCCCCGACCGTCGCGCCGAGGTCCTTCAATAACGCACTCAGCCGGTTGGGAGATTCATACAGCACCACCGTCCACGGCGAGGTGGCGACAGCCTGGAGCAACGCTTTGCGTGACGCCCCTTTGCGGGGGGGGAATCCCAGGAACAAATAGCGATCGGCGGGCAGACCCGAGGCCGAGAGGGCGGTGGCCACGGCAGAGGGTCCGGGAACGGGAACGATGCGAATGTCGCGGGCACGCGCCCGGGAGACGAGCTCGGCCCCCGGATCGCTGACACCGGGGGTACCCGCGTCGGACACGAGCGCCACATCCAGGTTCTTCTCCAATTTGGCCAGCACTGCATCTGCCCGGTCGGCTTCGGCGAAGGCCGGAAGGCTCATGAGCCTCGGCTTGGCGTCGATGTGATTGAGCAACCTCTTGGTCCGTCTGGTATCTTCGGCGACCACGACCGCAACTTGGCGGAGCGTCTCGGCCGCCCTGGTGGACAAGTCGCCCAGATTACCGAGTGGTGTGGCCACCACGAACAGCGTACCGGTCATACGGAAAAGGTGGCGGGATGGGAGACTGGGGGGAACCCGGAGGGAAAACCAAAGGGGCCGCCGCGGCGACCCCTCAGGTGCTTAGGCAATCAGGGCGTCGATCTTCCCTTGGAGCATGTCCTTCGGCACGGCGCCGATGACCGTGTCCACGTGTTCACCATCCTTGAAGAACAGGACGCTGGGAATGGACCGTACATTGAACTGCTGAGTGGTCTGTGGATTGGAATCCACATCCAGCTTGGCCACTTTGATCTTGCCGGCGTACTCACCGGCCAGGTCTTCGAGGATCGGCGCTACGATCTGGCAGGGGCCGCACCACGTGGCCCAAAAATCCACCAACACCAGACCCTCGGCGATTTCCGCTTTGAATGAGCCGTCGGTGACCTGCATAATAGTGCCGTTTGCTGCGTCCATGATTATCATCTCCCAAGCGGCCGCGGGGCGTCCCGTCTATCGGCCTTGTATTCGGTTACGGGTGGCAGTCCCACCCAGCTTTGGCTTCAATCCATAAAAGGTACGATCATGTCGACCGCCCCTGTCATCGCTCACGTCGGGCTGGCTGTGACCAGCATCGAATCGGCTCTCGAGTTCTACCGGGACGTGTTGGGCCTGTCTCCGGGAAAGCCTGAGACCGTCGACCAAGCCCGTATCGTGTCACTCCCTTTCGGCGAGTCCGAGTTGGAACTGCTGGAACCTCAGGATTCCACCGGTCCCATCGCCAAATTTCTCGCCAAGCGCGGCCCCGGCATTCATCATGTTGCCTATCGCGTCCCGGACCTCGAGGCAGCTCTCCAGGCGTGCCGCGAGAAGGGCTACCGCCTGATCGATGAGCAGCCCCGGATCGGCCAAGGTGGCAAACGTGTTGCCTTCGTGCACCCCAAAGCGACCGACGGCATTCTCATCGAACTAACCGAATGATCAACGGCGACCAGCCGGCGGAGGTTCCATGTACCTCTGGTGCAACTACGACCCAATGCACGGGGTCCCCGGGCTGCCGACGGCGTTGAGGTCAATGCTCTGGATGACCCAGCGGGAGCTTCCCGTCTTGACAACCAGGAACGGCACCTGCTTGCGACAGTCACCCCTCATCATTTCCACTTGAATATCCTGGGCAGCACGGGACGCATCGGTAGGCGTGCTGGCTATTATGCGGTAGGTGTAACCACGTAGCCACAGCTGAATGATCTGAACGCGCTTCGGGTAATCCGACGGCTTCCCGGTTTCACTGGCCGACCCCTTGGAGGTCCCCCAGTACTCTGCGATCTTGGGAAGGTTGCTGTCGGCGACCGCGGCCATGAACTCTTGTACCGCGTATTCCGGCCCAGGACTTGGTGCCTCCGTCTGGGTTTGTCCGCCGCCACAGGCGGCCAGAAGCAAGGCACCCACGATCAAAGTCTTGTTCACACGTTCCTCACAGGCGAAGGTCAGTCGCGAGGAATCTTAATAGGACGGCGACGAGACGAGCAATGACGAACAGGCGACTCTACATCAACGTGGACCACGTGGCCACCGTGAGAGAAGCACGCAAGACCGACGAGCCGGATCCCGTCGAAGCGGCGGTGCTCGCCGAAGCGGCCGGCGCGGACGGCATCACCATCCATCTGCGGGAAGACCGCCGACACATCCAGGACGCTGACGTCGACGCCATGGCCACCCGCATCTCGACGGTGCTGAACCTCGAGTTGGCCCTGGTGCCCGAGATCATCGACATCGCCTGCCGGGTCCGTCCGTTCCAGGCAACCCTGGTGGCCACCCTGGTTCCTGAACGGCGGGAAGAGATCACCACCGAGGGCGGGCTCGATCTCACAGCCGACCCCGAGCGTGTCCGGGATGGGGTGAAACGCCTCACCGAGGCGGGTATCCGGGTCAGCGCCTTCATAGACCCCGACCCGGCTGCCATCGAGGCCGCCAGGGCCCTGGCCATCCCAGCGGTCGAACTCCACACCGGGCGCTATTCCCAGGCATGGCGAGACGATCAGGGAGCGCTGCAACAGCTTCGGGACGCCGCATCCCACGCCCGAAGCCTCGGCCTGGCGGTCCACGCCGGGCATGGCTTGACGTACCAAAACATCGAGCCCGTGGCCCAAATAGAGGCCATCGAGGAGTTCAACATCGGCCACAGCATCGTCAGCCGGGCCATCATGACAGGCATTGGCGCGGCCGTTGCAGAAATGGTGTCCTTGGTCAAGACTGGGCGTAGTTACTATTGAGAACCACGATCAATCGAGGACCGGCATGAGCAACTCACTCGGGTCCATGGATTTTTTTGCGCTCGAGGCGGGAGAATACCTCGAACGCCTGGGAACCATCGTGACCCAGGATGGAGGCCCCAAGCGAGACGAATTCGTCCGCTTCGCGCGGGCGCTGAGGGGGTCAGCCCTGATGGCCAATCAGGGTGACTTTGCCGTTGCCGCCGGGGGCCTTGAGGCCATCGCCCGGGCGTACCGGGACGGCGACATCGAGTGGGGAGCCGCAACGCAGGAAACCGCCGCCCAGGGGATCGAAGAGCTCAAGGGACTGCTGCGCCAGGCGGCCACTTGGAGTGAAGCCGAAACCCAGAAGGCGGGCCGGCTGGCCCGCGACCTGGAGCAGGTTGCCGGTCAGCCCGGTCCTTCCAGCCACCGTCGGTCGACGGATGCCGAGCCCGGTGGCTTGAATACCGGCGTAAGGGCGTTCGTTGCCCGAGAAGGGGCGCTCATCGCTTCGGCGCTCGAGCGTGCCGGGCGGGCTCTGGCATCAGACCCGACCGATGCCGAACCGATCAACAACGCGGTCCGCCGCATGCAATCGCTGCGGGGACTGGCGGAACTCACCGATCTCTCCCCGCTTCCGGAAATGCTGGAAGGGTTGGAGTTGGCCGCTGCCAGTCTCACCAGAATGCACGCCCCTCCTCCGGAGGTGGCTAGCGTGTTCCGGCTGGGCGCGGAGGCAATGACGAGGGCTTCGCGCGACGTGGCGCATCAGGGGCGGCCCGACCCTGAATCGGAAGAGGCCAAGCGCTTCAGCTCGGTACTGATCGAAGCCTTCGCGTTGGAGAACGACGTGGTGTCGATCGAAGCCCTGGCACCGGCCGGCAACGAGTCTATAGTCGCGCCCGGCGAGGCACAGCCGAACCCGGGCCAACTCGGTGCCGTCGAAATCGTGAGCCAGGGAGAGCACCTCGTGCAGATGGCCGACACGCTGCTGTCGGCCGGTTCGTTGGTCGAGCGCCAACTCAGGTTGTTGGCGGTCATAGACACTCTGGGAGGGTTGGGTGCCAGGATCGGACAGCTCCTGGGTTCAGCCTTCGAAGCGTTTGCCATCGCCGCCAAGACCACACTCAGAGAGGCCGACGAGAGCGAGGGGCTGACTCTGTTCGGAGAGTCGCTCAGGGCATCCGGCCGGACACTCAAGGCGTTTTCAGAACAGAACAGTGAAGGTGCCACGCTTGCCAAACTGGAGGCCCTGGCCGCCGGGCTCGAGGGCCCCAGGGCAGAGGCGGCATCTCCCGGTGTGCCGGAAGCCGAAGAGCCGGTGGTGTCCATCGCCGATCTGGCTCCGAGCGCGGAGGCAGTCGCCGTGGGACTCGCTGCCAGCTTCGTGACCTACCACCAATTGCGCATGGAGGGCGGACCCATTGCAGCGGCGCCGGACACCGTGTCCCACTCAGCACCTGAGCGGGTCCCGGAGGAACCCGTGGTTGATATCGACACCCTGCTGTTCAGGGGAGTAGCCGCCCAGGAGCGCGTGAGGAACCTGGGCCGAGAGATCAGTGAATGTCTGGACCGTCCCGGCATCTTCATGGGGCTCACGCCGCTGTTGGAAGAAATGTTGGACCTCTTGCCGAGCGCGGACGATCCCATTGCCAGCTGACATCTCTGTCTCTGACCCGGCCATGCCATGACCCAGCACAGCCCCGAACGAGCCGGCCCTTCCAAAGGACCATCTGCCTGGCTGACGGCAATGGCCATCGGCTTCTCATTGGCCCTATTGGTCTGGGCTCTCCGGGATGTGGAGTTCGAGTCGCTGTTGCATCACCTCCAGACGGCTCGACTGTGGCCGATCATTGGGGGTGTGGCCATCGCCACGAGCTTGTTCCCGCTCAGGGTGTTTCGTTGGCGCCTGCTGCTCAAACAGCCCGACGGCGAGAACGTCCCCTGGCTCCCGATGTGGCATTCCATCGCCATGGGGTTCATGGCCAACAACCTCCTCCCGTTTCGCATCGGCGAGGTGGTGCGAATAGTCTCGATAAGCCGGCTGGGCAACGTTGGCCTGGGAGCCTCACTGTCTTCGGTCGCAGTGGAGCGCATTTTCGACGGCCTGGCCCTGGTATTCCTGCTGACCGTGGCCCTGTTCGCCGCCGGCATCCCCGATGATGTCAGTCTGGGAGCGGTGTCACTGACACAGGCGGCCACCATCGCCGGAGTCTTTGGGGGCGCTGCTCTGGTGATGGCCATCATGGTGGTGGCGTTTCCCAAGCCGGCCGAATCGCTCATTCAACTCGTGGTGCGCAGCCCCAAGTGGTCGGCCAAGTTGGTCGGCATCCTGGAGGACATGCGCAATGGCATGGAAGCGCTGCGGTCGCCGGCACGCATCATCGGCGTGGCGTTGTGGTCGATCGGCCTTTGGTTGCTCAACGGGTTGTCGTTTTACGTAATGTTCCTGGCGTTCGACATCCAGGTGAATTTCGCCGGCGCACTGCTCATGCAGGGAGTGCTGGCCCTCGGCATTGCGGTTCCCTCGGCTCCCGGCTACGTAGGAGTATTCGAGGCGGCCATCAAACTGGTTCTGGTGACGCTCTACGGCGTGAGCGTCGACGTGGCTCTGGCCTACGCTCTCACCTACCACATCACCACCTTCATCCCCATTACCCTGCTGGGCCTGTGGTCAGTCGGGCAAACCGGCTTGGGATTCAAGGGCCTGCGTCAGGCCGCAATGCAGCAAGGTGAGTAGCACGGTCATCCGGGCGGCACCAGCCAAGGTGAACCTGTTCCTGCGTGTACTGGCCCGGGAGGAGGACGGCTACCACGGAATCGAAACGCTGTATTGTCTGATCGACCTGGCCGACTCGCTCCAGGCAACCTCGGTGGACACCGCGGGGGTAACCATCGCCGTCTCCGGGGCCGACACCGGGCCCGAGCGGGAAAACCTTGCGGTCCACGCAGCTGAGATGGTCCTGGCAGCAACCGGCCGGCCCTTCGGCGTGTCTCTCAAGCTCGACAAACGCATCCCGGTGCGGGCCGGACTCGGCGGGGGTTCCAGCGACGCGGCCGCAGCACTGGTGGCCGTCAACGAATTGGCCGGCCATGCCGTCCCGCAGCACGAACTCCTCCAATTCGCCGCCCGGCTGGGGAGCGATGTCCCGTTCCTGGTAAGCGAGGCGAGGTTGGCGCTAGGCTGGGGGCACGGAGAGCGCCTACTACGCCTGCCACCGCTGCCTTCGCGGTCGGGCCTGCTGTTGGTACCCGCCGTGGGGGTCGATACCAGCGAGGCGTACGGCTTGATCGACAACGTCCAACAGGCCAGCCGCCGCGGATCCGTGGTGATGGGGACCGAGACCCTCCAGAACTGGAGCGATGTGGCGCGGCTTTGCGGCAACGACTTCGAGGCTCCCATATTCGGGCGGCACCAGGAGATCGGGCGGGCTTTCGAGGCGCTTGTCGGCTCCAGCCCGCTCATGTGCCGCATGAGCGGATCCGGCTCGGCGATTTTCGCGCTCTACCGCTCTAAAAAGGATAGGGACGGCGCTCAGGCAACCGTCCCGCCGAGGCTGGGAAAGGTCATACCGTTCGCCACGGCCTGACAGTTCCGTTTCCCCCTTGGCCCGTATACGTTCAGGCGCTCGCTGCCCCGTCGTTCAACGGCAGGACCCCGGATTTTGGTTCCGGTAATCGTGGTTCGAATCCACGCGGGGCAATAGCAGAGGCCCTTTCCCAGTTGACTCGCCCTTAAGGTACCGGGTATCTTTTTTGGCTGTATCATGGCCGATTATTCGCTAAGCAGCAGCCAGCTTCTCCTCCTTTCGGGCTCGGCCAACCGAGCGCTATCGGAGGAAATCTCAGATCACCTGTCACAGCCGCTGTGCAAGGTGACGCTGAGGCAGTTTGCCGACGGAGAGCTCTTCGTCAAAATCGACGAAAATGTCCGGGGCCGCGATGTCTATATCGTGCAGCCCACGAATCCTCCGGCGGAGAATCTGATAGAGCTGCTGCTGCTGATCGACGCAGCCAAGAGAGCCAGCGCGGCACGGGTCACGGCGGTCATACCCTATTTCGGTTATGCCCGGCAAGACCGCAAGGATCAGCCACGGGTGGCCATCAGCGCCAAGTTGATGGCCAACATGGTGTCGACAGCGGGAGCCGACCGGGTATTGGGCATGGACTTCCACCAGCACCAGTTGCAGGGCTTTTTCGACCTGCCGGTGGACCACCTGTACGCGGCACCGGTGTTCACCAGCCATTATCGCCAGAAGAGGCTGAAGGACCTGGTGGTGGTTGCCGCGGACGTCGGGGGAGCCAAGATGGCTCGCGGGTTTGCCAAGCGGCTGAACGGAACGCTCGCCATCATCGACAAGCGGCGCCCGTCGGCCAACATCGCTGAAGTGGTGAACGTCGTGGGTGATGTCGAGGGCCGTGATTGCCTGATCCCCGACGACATGATCGACACGGGCGGAACGATGACCCAAGCAATTCATGCCCTGAAACGGTTGGGAGCCAGGGACATCTATTGTTGCGCGACTCACCCGCTGCTGTCTGGCCCGGCCCTCCAGCGGTTGAAGGACTCGCCGCTCAAGGAACTTGCTGTCAGCAACAGCATCGTGGTGCCCGAGGAGCGGCGGTTCGACCGACTCAAGATACTGTCCGTGGCGCCACTGTTCTCGAAAGCCATTCGGTACACCCACAGCGATCAATCGGTCAGTTCGCTGTTTGATTGAAAAAAAGGAATAGCATCATGGTGAACGCAGCAAGAACGTTAAAAGCAAATACCCGCCAGGACAGCGGCAAGGGGGTCGCCCGGACCCTGCGGCGGGAAGGAAAGACACCGGCAGTCATCTACGGACGTGGTCGTGAGTCTGAGGCCCTGGTGCTCGATGCGGCGGTACTCTCCCGCCTTATCTCTCATATCACTTCCAGTACGCCGGTGGAAGTCACCGTCGAGGACAGGGAGCCGGTGCGGGCCCTGATCCGCGAAGTGCAGCGTAATCCCATTCGGCCGGAAGACATCCTCCACGTCGACCTTTACGAGATCCACGCCGGCGAGACCATCCAGCTTTCGGTGCCACTGCACCTCGAGGGCATCCCCGAAGGCGTGCGCAACTTCGGCGGCGTGCTCGATCAGGCAATGCGCGAACTGGAAATCAAGGTGTTGCCCCGGCACATCCCGGAGCGGGTCGACGTCGACGTGACCGCGCTCGAGATCGGCCAGGCCATCTATGTAAGTGACCTCGACGTCCCCAACGCTGAGATCCTGGCGGACCCCAGTGTCGCGGTGTGTTCCGTCATCGCCCCGCGAGCGGTGGAGGAAGAGACGCCGGCGGAGACCTTGGAGGACGAGGCAGCTGAGCCCGAGGTCATCGGCAAGGCCAAGGATGAGGAAGATGAAGAGGGCGACGACGACACCAACGCGTCGAGCTGAGCCCTGCGCGTCATCATGGGCCTCGGCAACCCGGGCCCGGAGTATGCCAGGACCCGGCACAACGCTGGCTTCCGGCTGATCGACAAAGTCGCCACCGCCTGGGAGCTACCCGCGTTCCGGCGCGACCGGCGAGCCCGGGTAACGTCGGGGCGGCATGGCGACCATGACGTCGGTCTGATCAAACCGCACACGTACATGAATCGCAGTGGCGCGGCGCTCGCGCCGCTGACGGCGGACAGCGAGTTCGACGCCAGCCGGGACCTGCTGGTCCTGGTGGATGACGCGGCGCTCCCGCTGGGACGGTTCCGGCTTAGAGCAGAGGGCAGCCCCGGAGGCCACAACGGATTGAAAAGCATCCAGGGCGCCCTCCGAAGCCAGGAGTACGCCAGGCTGCG
>JBDHMR010000092.1:0-3476 GCA_039656035.1 Gemmatimonadota bacterium | reverse complement strand
GCTCGAAGAAATGTTGGAACCCATGACCGAGGCCGTGGATTGCTGGGTGTCGCAAGGCATCGACACGGCCATGAACCGCTTCAACCGATCGGTGGAGGAGAAGTAATGGAGCTCTTGCAACTAGCCAAGCTGGCCATGGGCGCCGGCGCGGCAGGATTGCTGGTAGCGTTCGGGATCTACACCTGGCTCAAACGTCAACCCGATGGATCAGAACTGATGCAGGACTTGGCCCGATCCATTCAGGTCGGCGCCATGGCGTTCCTCAGACGGGAATACATGGTGCTGTTCCCTTTCCTGTTCATCGTGGCGGCACTGCTGTGGTGGGCCATAGGGCCTGCTACCGCTGTGGCGTACATCGTCGGCGGTCTGGCTTCCATTACCGCAGGGTTCTTCGGCATGAAGTCGGCGACGGCAGCCAACGTGCGGACGTCGGAGGCGGCCCGCGACTCGGGCCAGGCCAAGGCCCTACGAATAGCCTTCAATGGGGGCGCCGTGATGGGACTGGCGGTCGCGTCGCTGGGTCTTCTGGGCGTGGGCCTGGTCGGGGTCGCCGTCCTGAGCGGCGGGGCCGCTGACGCCGCCTTGACCTTCGCCACGACGGTTTCGGGCTTTGCCATGGGGGCCAGCTCCATCGCCCTGTTCGCCCGCGTGGGCGGCGGTATCTATACCAAGGCGGCCGACGTCGGGGCCGATCTGGTCGGCAAGGTTGAAGCCGGCATCCCCGAGGACGACCCTCGCAACCCGGCTACCATCGCCGACAACGTGGGCGACAACGTCGGCGACGTGGCCGGCATGGGCGCCGACATCTTCGAGAGTTACGTCGGCGCGGTCATCGCCACCATCGCGCTGGGCGCCACTAGCCCACTGATCCCGGACGACCTCCGGGTCGTTGCCATCGGCTTGCCCCTGGCCCTGATCGTGGCAGGCTTGGTAGCGTCGCTGGTCGGCATCGCCTCGATGAAGGTGTTGGAAAGGGGTTCGCCCGAGAACGCGCTGCGGATGACCACCTTCATCGCGGCGGCCCTGTTCCTGGGAGCCGCCTGGTGGCTGGTCTCGACCATGCCCCTCGGCATGGCCGACAAGTCGCCCATGGGTCCCTTCTGGGCCATCCTCTCCGGCACCGTAGCCGGCATCCTGATCGGATTGGTCACCGAGTACTACACCGCTGGCAAGCCAATCCGGGACATCGCCAAGGCATCCGAGACCGGAGCGGCCACCACCATCATCGCCGGCCTGGCGGTAGGCATGAAGTCGGCCTTCATTCCTGTGCTTCTCATTGCGGCGGCGATCTACGTTTCCTTCTCGATGGCCGGCCTCTACGGCATTGCCATCGCGGCCGTGGGCATGCTGGCCACCGTGGGCGTGACCATGACGGTCGACGCCTACGGCCCCGTGGCCGACAACGCCGGCGGCATCAGCGAGATGGCCGGCCTGGGACCCGAGGTTCGCAAGATCACCGACGGCCTGGACGCGCTCGGCAACACCACCGCCGCCATCGGCAAGGGCTTCGCCATCGGTTCCGCCGCGCTGACGGCCTTGGCCTTGTTCTCGGCCTTCGCCACCGCCGTGACACCGCCGGGTGAGGTGTTGCAACTCGACATCGTCAACCCGATGGTGGTGATCGGCCTGTTCCTCGGAGGCACCCTGCCCTTCCTGATCGGGTCCATGACCATGACCGCCGTGGGCCGCGCCGCCGGCGACATGGTCGAGGAAGTGCGCCGCCAGTTCCGGGAGATCACCGGCCTCATGGAGGGGACGGCCAAGCCCGACAGCGCCCGGTGCGTCGACATTGCCACCCGTGGTGCGCTGAGGGAAATGATCCTGCCCGGCCTCACCGCCGTGTTCGCTCCGGTGCTGGTCGGCTCGGTCCTGGGCGTCGAGGCTCTGGGCGGCTTGCTGGCAGGCGCCACGGTCGTCGGCGTGCTGATGGCGCTGTTCATGGCCAACGCCGGTGGCGCGTGGGACAACGCCAAGAAGTACATCGAGGGTGGCGCCCATGGCGGCAAGGGCTCCGATCCCCACAAGGCCTCCGTTGTCGGGGACACCGTGGGTGATCCGTTCAAGGACACCTCCGGACCGGCGATGAACATCCTCATCAAGTTGATGGCCGTGGTGTCGTTGGTACTGGCACCCTGGTTCGCGTCGATGGGGTAAACGGAGCATGTGCCTGGGAGCCGGGAGCGGGAGCGTAAACACGCCCGGCTCATAGCTCCCAGCTCCCAGCCCCTAACTCCCAGCTCCATGCTAAGACTCGGTATCGTCGGACTCCCCAACGTCGGCAAGTCCACTCTGTTCAATGCCCTGACATCCGCCGGGGCGTTGGTCGCCAACTACCCGTTCGCTACCATCGAGCCCAACACCGGTGTGGTGACGGTGCCGGACGCCCGACTTGACTCCCTGGCCGAGGTGGTGAAACCGCAGCAGGTTCTGCCGGCCACGGTGGAGTTTCTGGACATCGCGGGGTTGGTCAAGGGCGCCAGTGAGGGAGAGGGGCTCGGCAACAAGTTCCTGGCCAACATTCGCGAAGTCGATGCCATCGTTCACGTGGTCCGTTGTTTCGATGATGACAACGTCCAGCACGTCTCCGGGTCGGTGGACCCCGTGCGGGACCGGGAGATCATCAATATCGAACTCATCCTGTCAGATCTGGCGTCGGTGGAGCGGCGGGAACAGAAAGCCGTCAAGGTGGCTCGCTCGGGAGACGCCCAGGCCAAAATCGAGGTGGGTCTCCTGGCCCGGCTGCGCGAAGCCTTGTCCGAGGGGCGCCCAGCCCGGGTCGTTATTCCGACGGACGAAGAGCGAGCTGCTCTTCGCAACTTCAATCTCCTCACCGCCAAACCGGTTCTCTACGCCGCCAACGTCGACGAGGACGACATTGCCACCGGGAACGCCCACGTCGAGCAACTCTCTGCCGCGCTCGCTGGAGAGGACGAGGAAGCCGAGGTAGTGATCTTCTCGGCGCAGGTCGAAGCCGAGTTGGCCGAACTGTCGGCTGGGGAGCGGCGCGAGTTTCTCGATTCCCTGGGAGTCGAGGAGTCCGGCCTCGACCGCCTGGCCCACGCCGCCTATCATCTACTGAATCTCCAGAGTTACTTCACCGCCGGGGAGAAAGAGGTCCGCGCCTGGACCATCCACCGAGGTGATCGAGCACCAGCCGCCGCGGGCGTCATCCACAGCGACTTCGAGAAGGGTTTCATCCGTGCCGAAACGATCTCCCACACGGATTTCGTGAAAGTCGATGGTTGGAAACCCGCTCGTGATAAGGGGTTAGTCCGCTCGGAAGGAAAGGACTACATGGTGCGGGACGGCGACGTCATTCTGTTCCGTTTCAACGTCTGATCGAGAGCCTTTCAACGGGCTAAATCCCACCTGATCAGGACGCTTTACTAGTCGTGTTTCAGAGCGTACTCTAAGAGATGCACCCTCACGGCAAATCCCAGTGGTAAACGGTCCTTTCCCCGCCGGCCCGAGCACCC
>JBDHMR010000091.1:0-6294 GCA_039656035.1 Gemmatimonadota bacterium | reverse complement strand
GCACGGACGTCCCTGGTGGCTCCTCCCGATCTTGCTCCTGGCTGCACCTCAGGCAGCCGTGAGTCAAGCCCGGATTACGCTGGAGATCACATTGGCTCCCGATTCGACACCAAACGGGAGCCGTGATCCGGTCCTGCGGGCGCGCGACCTTGTCAGCGACGATCGTTGGAGTTCGATGCTGCGCTCCGGCTTTCCTGTCCGAATGCATTTCCAGGTTGAGTTGTGGCGCGACCGGGACGTGTGGTTCGACGCCTTCCAACGACAGGTCGAATGGGACATCATCGTGCGGCGCGAGCCACTCCTCGATCAGTACACGGTGAACACCATCACCCCGGCTTCGGTGAGTGAACGCCGGTATGCCACCTTAGGCGCGCTCACCACCGCTCTCGAGTATGCCTATCGCATTACCATAGGGCCCACCGAACCGGGCGACTACTACTACGCTGGAGTGCTGGGACTGGCGACCTTGTCGGACACCGATCTCGAAGAGATCGATCGCTTTCTGCGGGGAGACCTCGGATCGGCAGCGAGTGGGGGGGAGAACCTCGGCGATGCTGTCAGTCGGGGAGCCAAGCGGTTGTTGCTGCGACTCGCCGGCTTGCCGAGCCTCCGGCTGGAAGCCCGATCGGACCGGTTCAAAGTCCGCTGAGAGCCTGCAGCGCGTCCTCGCCGTAGAACATGCGGATGTACTTCGTTTGAATCGGTGAAAGCCGGCGGACAGCCCACGCAAGGTGGACAAAGTAAGGTTCCTGGGGCGGCACCCTGGGATGCATACCGCATTCAGCCGCCAACCGATTTCCCTTGCGCGTGTTGCACGTGCTACAGGCTGTAACCACGTTGGTCCAGGTATTTTTCCCGCCCCGCGACAACGGAACAAGGTGGTCCCGAGTCAGACATTCCCGGTGGCGGAGATCCGGTTGTCCTCGATGACAGTACTGGCACCGGTAGTCGTCGCGGGCAAACAAGAAAATGTTGGTAACCTGGCGCCGGAAGCGGCGAGGCACGCGCACGAAACGGATGAGGCGGATGACGGCCGGCCGCGGCAGGCGCAGTCGTTCACTGCGGATGACGTGATCGCCCTCCGCTTCGACGATTTCGGCCTTCCCGTCGATGACGAGCCGGAGCGCTCGCCGGACAGGGACGAGCGTAAGCGGCTCATACGATGCATTGAGTGCCAAACACCTCACAGATGCTCTCCCAAGGCACGAACGATTGCTGTTGGAAGTGGTATCCCCACTTAGGGACGGACCAGCCGATGGTTACCGCACACGCCTGACGAAGTAGTTCGAAGTTCCTGCAACCGTTTGAATCGTAACGGCCAAATGAAGATTCGCAAGGCAGCCTGGGCCTCGGCTCGCGGCTGTCCTAGGAGCTGCGGTATCGGTCGACACCGGCTACGGCGGTCAGCACAACGTCTTCGTCCGTCGAGTGCAACAATTGCTCGGCCACCGTGTCCGCCGTGACGGCACCACCGGATTGCCGGACCACGAGGTCGGCCCAGCGCCCGGCTTCGAGCCCGCCGATGGCCTCACCCCACCCGATCGCCTCCGCAGAACCCATGGTAGCTAGATGGAGCGCCTCCGCCGCACTGAGACCCGCCAGTTCCCGGGCCAAGCGTGCCTCCGCCAGCAAGTCGGTGGGAGACGCCGAGATTTCCGAGTCCGTCCCCAAACCGACGGGAATCCCGGCATCGAGCAGCGCCCGCAGAGGAGCGTCACCGTGGCCGTGAACTCTGTTGGATACCGGACAGTGGGCCACGGCGCACTCACGCCGTGCCAGCAAATCGATGTCGGACTCGTCGATCCGGACGCTGTGAATGCACAGCAATCCCGGGCGGAGGATCCCGTGCCGCTCGAGCCACGCTATTGGTGACTCGCCCAGAGGCTCGGGCAGGGGGATGCCACGTTTCCGCCAAGCCTCCTGGAATGGTCCTGTTCCAGTTGCCAGAAACTCGATTTCGGCCTGGGACTCGGCGATATGAACCGCCATGGGAAGTCCCTCGTTCCTGGCGAGCGCGGCCACGGCACGGTAGAGCGAACCGCTGACGGTGTACGGCGCGTGGGGCGAGACGCCAATGCGGAGGCGATCCGAGGCGGATGTCTCGAGCATGGCAACCCGGTTCGCCAGAGCAGCAATGCTGTCCTCACACTGATCGAGGTGGGGACCGAACACTTCCTGGAAGACCACGCCCCGCCCACCAAGTTCGTCGAGCGCCCGGACAACCGCACCGCTATCCCCGGTCTCGGCGACGGCAGTGACCCCGGCGGCAAAGCACTGCCGCACCCCCTCCTTGGCGGCAACATGAAAATCCTCTGCCGACCGCATCTTCTTGAGTCTCCGCACCGAGCGGATCCAGGCGTCGAACCTCGGCTCGTCGACCTGCCCCGCCAACCCCGTCAACTCTAGGTGAGTGTGGGCGTTGACCAAGCCGGGCATGAGGACCGCGCCTGGGAAATGTTCGTTCGGAACCCCCGGCGGGCTGGGCACCTCCGTATCCAGGCCCACGGCAAGGATGCGTCCGTCCTCCCCAACAAGGACGGCTCCCGATGTAATCGGTGGTGCAGCGACGGGATAGACCCACTCGGCGCTCAGCCTGCGGGCCGGCATGTCAGTGGTCGGAACTCGAGACTGAGTTGGTGCCCCCACCGATACGGAAGGGGGAGTGCACGGGACAGAACTGGTCCGGTTCCGTTCCCGGGAGGTAGGATTCTACCGCGCGGAGATCCGTGGGGCAGAACGAAGTAACGATGTAGCCGGTCGAAGCGTCGATTTCCTGGAAAGTCAGTCCACTCGGTCTGGGCCAGGGCTTGGGAGCAGGACGGCGCTCGTACACTTCCTTCATCATTGCGGTCCAGGCCGGAGCCGCCAGACGACCACCCTGGGCCAGGTTCATGATGCGTTTGGGCTGATCGAACCCGATCCAGACGCCGGTCACCATATCCGGCGTGAACCCCACGAACCAGACGTCGAAGCCGTCGTTGGTGGTTCCGGTCTTGCCGCCCGCGGCGATGTCGAATCCCTGTGCCCGGACCGCCCGGTAGCCCGTCCCGCGCCTGATGACGTCGCGCAGCACGTCGGCCACTAGCCAGGTGTGGGCCGAATCGGCAACCACTTCTCTGCGAATCTCAGGCTCCCACAGGATTCGGCCGTCGCGGTCCTCGACCCTGAGAATTCCGATCGGGGTGGTGCGGACACCCATGTTGGAGAAGGTGGTATAGGCGCCGAACAACTGGATGGGCAGCACATCGGCCGACCCGATGAAGATGGATGGGTACGCCGGTATCGGGGTGGTGATGCCGTACTTGACGGCTTCGGAAATGACAGCCTGCTCGCCGACTTCTTCGAGTCCCAGCCGGACGGCTATGATGTTGTCGGATGTGAACAGCGCTCGCCGGAGGGGCATGGGTCCGGAGTACCGGAGGCTGAAGTTCTTCGGTTCCCACGGTGGTTCGCCGATGTTCATCTCTACGCTGATCGGTTCGTCCACCATGATGTACGACAGGGGAATGCCGGCGCGGATGGCGGCAGAGTAGACAAAAGGTTTGAAGGTGGACCCTGGCTGGCGGCGGGCTTGTGTTACCCTGTTGAACTTGCTGTCCTCGAAGTCCCGGCCACCCACCATGGCCCTGATGTAGCCCGTTTCAGCCTCAATGCTGAGCATGAGGCCCTGGAGGTATTGGGCCGCCGAATCGGAGTTAGCTCCGTTGGAGCGCTGCTCGAGGTACTCGCTGAATGTCGTGTGGTCGAACTTGCCGTAGGCACCGTCTTCGATGGCCAGCAGTTGGGCTTCCAGCGCTCGTTCGGCCGCCTGTTGCATGTGGAGGTCGAGCGTGGTGTATATGAGATAGCCCTTGCTGTACAGGTCACTGCCGAACCGGGCATCGAGTTGCTGGCGAACATACTCCACGAAATACTCCGCCACACCACTGTAGTCGGACCTCGACGACAACAAGAGCGGATACGCCTTCCACCGCTCGGCCTCGGCCGCGGTGAACAAGCTGTCGTCCCGCATGGCGTTGATGATCGAGTTACGGCGAAGCACCGCCCGGCGTGGACTGCGACGCGGGTTGTACCGCGTTGGCGCCTTGGGCAGCGCGGCGAGCATTGCCGCTTCGGCCACGTTGACGCTGCGGACGGATTTTCCGAAGTACCTCTGGGAAGCCGCCTCGACGCCGTAGGCCCTGTTGCCGAGGTTGATCTGGTTCAGGTACAACTCGAGAATCTTGTCTTTGTCGTACTTCTTCTCGATCTGCCGAGCGACCCGCATCTCCCGCACCTTGCGCTTGATGGAGCGATCCCGCCGGTTGATGTCTTCCGGGAAGAGATTGCCGGCGAGCTGCATGGTGATGCTGGAGAAGCCTTCCTCGAAACCCCCGGCCAGAAGGTTGTTCTTGAGGGCGCCGATGAAGCGGATCCAGTCGATGCCGTTGTGCCGGTAAAACCGCTTGTCTTCGATTGAGAGGAATGCGGCTACCACAGCCGGCGACATTTCCCCGAGGGGTACGACCGTGCGCCGCTCCAGCCCCAGATCGGTAATCAGGCGGCCATCGGCGGCAAAGACCTTGGAAGCCTGATCCGGATCGTACCCGCCGAGTCCCTCGATGGAGGGGCACCGGCTACCGGCACAGGCTCGGAACCAGGCCCCACCGACGAAGGCCAAGCCGAATACCGCCAGAGACAGTACGGCAATGACGGCGCCCCGCTGAACCCGTGGGCGGCGCCACCAGGGGGTGGATGTGGCAGGCGATGAAGGATTCGTCATGGTATCCCTTGAAGGTAGTGAGGCCACCAATCAGACGCCATTGGCCGCCGCCGTGCTTGCCTCCCAGGGGTAGGCAGAATACGATTGGCGGCAATGAGAACGCTCTACGACGAACTCTCCAGCCGCGGTTTCATTCACGACAGCACCCCCGGGCTGGCGGACCGCCTGGCTAAAGGCCCCATCACCGGCTACGTCGGGTTCGACCCGACGTCCGATTCGCTACATGTCGGCAATCTGGTGCCGATCATGGGCCTGGCCTGGCTGCAACGGACGGGGGGGACTCCCATCGTATTGGTGGGTGGAGGAACCGGCCTGGTGGGCGACCCCAGTGGGAAGCGGGAAGAGCGCCCCATTCTGCCGGCTGAACTAGCCCAACAGAACTCCGCCGCCATTCGAGAACAATTGCTGCACTTTCTGGATTTCGAAGGATCCCGGCCCGCTCGCATGGTTGACAATGCCAATTGGCTGGCGGACGTCCGGCTCCTCGATTTTCTGCGCGACACCGGCAAACACTTCACACTCAACTACATGATGCAGAAGGAGTCGGTGCGGAGCCGAATGGAAGCCGGGATTTCGTTCACCGAATTCAGCTACATGCTGGTCCAAGCCTACGATTTCCTTCATCTGTTTCGGACGGAGCAGTGCGAGCTACAGATGGGAGGAAGCGACCAGTGGGGCAACATCACCGCCGGAATGGAACTCATTGGCCGGGAAGAGCGTGCCAAGTCACACGGTTTGGTCTTTCCGCTATTGACCGCGGCCTCCGGCGCCAAGTTCGGCAAGAGCGAACGGGGTAACATCTGGCTCGACCCAGCCAGGACGACGCCATATCAGTTCTACCAGTTCTGGCTCAACACCGACGACCGGGACGTCGAGAAGTTCCTCAAGTTCTTCACCTTCCAGGCGCTCGACAACATCGCACAGCTCGTAGGCGACCATGAAACCGATCGGGCCCAGCGGCTGGCCCAGCGGGAACTGGCACGCGATCTGACGGCGCGGGTCCACGGTAACGCCACTACCGCCGGTGTCATCGAGGCCAGTCGGATTCTGTTCGGAGGTGGAGACATCCGAGCTGCGGACGAGGACGTGTTCCACGTTCTGGCCGGCGAGGTACCCGTGGCCCGGACCACACGCGAGGAATTCGCGGCCGGTATCTCTCTGGTGGACGCGCTCACCCGCACGTCACTGGCATCATCCAAGGGAGACGCGCGCCGCGGCCTGCAAGGCAAGGGTTTCGCGGTCAATGCTGAAAAAACCGAAGATGTGAATCGCGTGCTCGACGAGTCGGACCTGCTGGCCGACCGCTGGATCTTGCTCAAGAAGGGCAAGAAACACTACGCGCTCATGGAGGTGGGTTAGAAGACGGGAGAGGGATGAGCAGCCCTCGCGTTCCCGTCCTCAGCCAAGGACCTCCACCACCCGTTCCATCTCCTCAACCGTAGAGTAGCAGTGTGGGCTGAGCCGGATGGCTCCTTCCCGCAGGCTGGCTACTATCCCCGCCTCGGTCAGTCTGTCATAGGCCCGCTCTATGT
>JBDHMR010000090.1:0-6298 GCA_039656035.1 Gemmatimonadota bacterium | reverse complement strand
AGCCCTGGATCGTATCGAAGGACTGGCCAAGCTCACCGGACGCGAGCGCTACGTCGACGACCTTGCGGTCGACGGCTGCCTGTGGGGCATGCCGGTGCGGAGCCCCTCACCGCGGGGACGCATCCGGGAGATCCGCTTCGATGACAGCATCGACTGGTCCAAATTCGTCGTAGTCGACCATCGCGACATCCCCGGACCCAACGAGGTCAAGCACATCGACACCGACCAGCCGGTACTGGCCGGCGGCAGCGTACGCCACGTCCACGAACCCGTAGTGCTGCTGGCCCACTCCTCGCGCCTGGCACTGCGCCGGGCGGTCGAAGCCGTCACCATCAACATCAGCGAGGAACCGCCCGCACTCGACTTTCACGTTCCGCCAACACCGCAACAAATCCAGTTCCGCGACGACAACGTCTTCAAGCACCTTACCATAGTCAAAGGCGATGTAGAGCAAGCCCTGGCCGATGCTCCTTACGTCGTCGAGGGGACCTACCGGACCGGTGCCCAGGAGCACGTCTACCTCGAACCGCAAAGCATGCTGGCTTTCGCGGATGACGGCGTCGTGGTGGTCAAAGGGTCCATGCAATGCCCGTACTACGTGCATGCCGCCATGATGCACGCGCTGTCGCGATCGGCAGACAGGGTCCGAGTGATCCAGGCCCCCACCGGCGGCGGTTTCGGCGGCAAGGAAGACTACCCGTCGATCATTGCGCTGCACGCGTCATTGCTGGCGCTCAAGGCCAGGCGGCCGGTCAAGATCGTGTACGACCGGGACGAGGACATGGCCGCGACCACCAAGCGGCATCCATCGTGGGTCAGGATTCGCACCGGCGTGGATGCCGAGGGCCGTCTTCTGGCGCAGGATATCAAGGTGCTGCTGGACGGCGGGGCCTACGTGACCCTGTCACCGGTGGTATTGAGTCGGGCGATCATTCACGCCGGCGGACCCTACCACTGCGAGCACGTTCGCGTCGAGGGCAAGGTCGTGCTCACGAATTCGGTGCCGTTTGGTGCCTTCCGCGGATTCGGGGCGCCGCAGACGCTGTTGGCCACCGAGCGCCACATGGACCGGATCGCCCGCACCATCGGGCTCGATCCCGTTGATGTGCGACGTGTCAATCTGATCCGCGACGGACAGGACACGGCCACAGGGCAAGTGATCGACGACGGCGTAAACCGTGAGGCCATCCTCGACCAGGCGTTGGCTCTTTCCAACTACCGCGTCAAACAGGCGACCCACACTGAATTCAACGCCGGTCACCCTTACCTCAGGCGGGGTATCGGCTTGGCCACATTCCTGCACGGAGCCGGCTTCACCGGTGCCGGAGAAGTGCACCTCGATTCGGTGGTCCACGTTGCCGCCCTACCCGACGGTGGCATCGAGGTCAGAACAGCGGGCACCGAGATGGGGCAAGGCACCACAACGGTCTTTACTCAACTGGTGGCCGATCGGCTGGGGCTGGCGCCCGATCGTATCGATGTACCGCTCCCCGATACCGCCCGCGACCCCAACTCGGGACCGACGGTGGCTTCCCGAACCGCGATGATCGTGGGGCGCCTCGTCGAGCAAGCCTGCGACGACCTGCGCCGGCAACTCGGCCTGCCGGACGATGCCCGCGGCGACACGATCCACTCAGCCGTCAGGACGTGGTTCGAGACACCGCGCGACGGCCCCTTGATCGGTACGGCGCACTACCAACCTCCACCGGGAATCGCCTGGGACGAAGCAGGCTACCAGGGCGACGCGTATGGCGCCTTCGCCTGGGCCACGTACGTGGCCGAGGTCGAAGTGGACCTGCGAACCTGGACCACGCGGGTGCTCGACTTCGTGGCCGTGCAGGAAGTCGGCAAGGTCCTCAACGAGACGCTGGCCCGGGGGCAGATCCAGGGCGGCGTGGTCCAGGGCATCGGTTGGGGCCTGATGGAGGAGTGCCGTTGGCGGGACGGCGCCATGGAAAACTCCCAGCTCACCAATTACATCGTCCCCACCTGCGCCGACATCCCGCCGGTCCGGGTAGCCTTTGTCGAAGTGCCGTACCCTCACGGCGCCCAGGGGGCCAAGGGTATCGGCGAGCTACCGATCGACGGCCCGGCGCCGGCCATCCTCAACGCTGTCGCGGCTGCTACCGAAAGCGATCCGTGCACCATCCCGCTCACTCCCGAGCGCCTCATGGAGCTGGTGCCCCAATGACCGTTCCCGGATCAGTCAATGCCTTGACGGTTGAGTTCAGTCTCAACGGAGAGCCAATCTCGATCGACATTCATCCGGCTGAACGTTTGCTGGACACCCTCCGATACGCTCTGCGTCTCACCGGCACCAAGGAGGGATGCGGCGAGGGTGAGTGCGGCGCGTGTACCGTGTACCTCGACGGACTCCCGGCCAACGCCTGCCTCATCCCCACGGTGCAGGTCCGGGGACGGGAGGTCCACACTGTCGAGTCGGTCGATGCCGCCACACTTCAGCCTCTTCTTTCGGGTGGTGCCACGCAGTGCGGAGCGTGCACCCCCGGCGTGGTGATGACCGCCGACTGGATTCGTCGTCACCCGGAGATGCTGGCGGAACATTCAATCAGAGAGCTCATGGCGGGGAACCTGTGCCGATGTACCGGCTACGACGGTATCATCGACAGTATCGCGGCCGCCCTGCGGGAGGATGCGGCCGAGTGAGGATCGAATGTCCCACCTCGCTAACTGAGGCGTTGACAATGTTGTCGGCTGAGCCGGCGGCCATTCCATTGGCGGGCGGCACGGACATCATGGTGAACTGGCCGCAGCGGCTGTCGGCTCACGCGGCTACCTATCTCGATCTCTCCGGCGTGGGAGACTTGCGGTCGATTCGCTGGACGGACGACGCGTTGGTCCTGGGGGCGATGACGACATACTGGGACGTCATCGAAGACGCCCAGATCGCGGCGGCGTTTCCCATGTTGCTCGACGCGGCCCGGCAAGTCGGCGCCGTGCAGATTCAGTCCCGCGGTACCTGGGCGGGCAACATCATCAACGCCTCCCCGGCGGCCGACGGCGTACCCGTCCTCATGGCGTACCACGCGGTTGTCGTCCTCGAGTCGGCGGATGGGCGGGACGAAGTGCCTCTGGCCGAATTCTACTTGGGGTACAAGGAACTGCGCCGGCGACCCGATCAGCTGGTCACCGAAATCAGAATTCCCCGTCGGTCATACCGTTTCCACCGGTTCGAAAAAGTGGGTCCGCGGCGGGCACAGGCTATTACCAAGGTTGGGGTGGCCCTCACTAAGGGTGACGAAGGCTGGTGCGTGGTGGCCAACAGCGTAGCCCCGACGGTGTGCCGCTGTCCCACGGTCGAGAGACGGCTGGCGACCGACGAGCTGACCGGGCCCAATGAACTCCTCGGAGCCCTCCGCGACGACGTCTCCCCCATCGATGACATCCGGTCGACCGCCCAGTATCGCGAAGCCGTGCTGGCCAGGCTCATCTACCACGCAGCCCAGGACGCTACATCCACTCCCAACACCACTAGGCAATGACCACGTCCCTCGATCGCGCCCTACTCGACAGTGTGGCGGCTTCACTAGAGTCACTCCACGAATCGGTGGCTTCCCGTTATCCCGGCGAACCATCCGCCCGGCAGCCGGCCCACACGGTTTACGGCGGGGCCCACATCTTCCGGTCAGACTCGGCGGCCAAGCTGGGTGAGATCGGACTTCGCTTCCTCGAGGAGTACGCCGCTACCCCGGAAGTCCTGGCTGACGTTCTCGGGCTGACCGACTCCGGGCTGGCTGCTACGGTGCACCGACGGATCGCGGACAAACTGATCCGCGAACCGGTCGAGGATTTCCGACTCGATTTCGAGGACGGCTACGGCAATCGCCCCGACGCCGAAGAGGACACCTGCGCCATCGGGGCGGCGGAGGCTGTGGCCAAAGGAATGGCGGACGACACCCTGCCGCCGTTCATCGGCATTCGTATCAAGCCGTTCAGCCCTGAGTTGTTTCCCAGGGCTAGCCGCACGCTCGACTTGTTCTTCACGTCGCTTCTGAGAAATACGGGCAACGAACTACCAGCCGTGTGCGTCGTTACCCTGCCGAAGGTTCTGGGATCAGCCCAGGTGGCTGGACTGGCAACGCTCCTCACCGCGATCGAGGACAGTGCGGGGTTGAACCACGGTACTATCAAGATCGAATTGATGGTCGAGACGACACAGTCGATCATCGATGCAGACGGAAGGTGCCCTCTGCCTGCGTTTGTCGCCGCAGCAGAGGGGAGATGCACCGGAGCTCATTTCGGTGTGTACGACTACACGGCCAGTTGTGGAATAACAGCGGCCCACCAGGGCATGCGGCACCCGGCCTGCGAGCATGCCCGACAGGTCATGCAGCAGTCTCTCGCGGGAACCGGCGTATGGCTGTCCGACGGCGCCACCAACGTGTTGCCCGTGCCGCCGCATCGTCCGGACGGGGCCGGAGCACTGCTGGACACGGAGCAACTAACGGCAAATCGCCGCACCGTTCATGATGCCTGGCGGTTGCACTTCGACGATGTACGGCATTCGCTCACCACGGGATTCTACCAGGGATGGGACCTCCACCCCGCCCAACTCGTTACCCGGTACGCCGCGCTGTATTCGTTTTTCCTCGAGGGATATGACTCTGCCTCAGCCAGACTGCGCAACTTCATCGACCAGGCCGCCCAGGCCACACTGATCGGCGACGTGTTCGATGACGCCGCCACAGGCCAGGCGTTGTTGAACTATTTCCTTCGGGCCCTCAACTGCGGGGCTATCACCGAGAGCGAGGCGTTGGCTACGGGGATGACGCTGGATGAACTGGAGTCCAGGTCGTTCTTGAGGATCATGGAGGGGCGAAGGGGGCGGTAGGGCGGTCTACTAGCTCTGGTTCACTGATCGCTCCCGGCCCACGCCCCAAGCACAGCCCGCTCCTCTTCAGTCATCCTAGTCACGTTGCCGAGCGGCATCGTCTGCGCGACCACGGCAACGGCGTAGATTCTCGCCTTCCGTGCTTCGATTTCATGAGGCGTTTCGAGCACGATCCCCGCTGGAGCGAATGGAATCCCGGGATAGCTCGGTTCCTTGGCGTGACATGGCGTGCAGCGTTGGGTGATCACGCCTTGCACGTCTGCCATGGTCACCGGTCCGGCCAGACTGGACGACCCGGCCGGCGACGGTGCGGTCACCAAAGCCAAGGCCAGAATAGCCAATGCCGCCGCACCCAGGATCCACCAATAACGCTGGCCCTGGTTCTTCAGGTTGAAGAAATGTCGGACGGCAACGCCCACAACGAACAGACCCGCCAACACGGCCCAGTTGTACCCGTACCCGTACGTCATGGGGTAGTGATTGCTCACCATGATGAACAGGACCGGCAGCGTCAGGTAGTTGTTGTGGCGTGAGCGGAGCGCGGCGTCACTGCCCCGCCGCGAATCCGGCTCTCGGCCGGCCGCCATGGCATCCACCATGGCGCGCTGGGAGGGGATGATGACGAAGAAGACGTTGGCGGCCATGATGGTACCCACCATGGCGCCCACCATCAGGTACGACGCCCTGTCCGACAACCACAAGTTCAGGGCATAGGCCACGGCCGACACCAGCGCCAGACCGACGAGGGCGAGCAGCGTGGGATGATTCACCAGCGGTGAGCGGCACAGCAGCTGGTAACCCAACCATCCGAGTACCAGCACTCCCAGACTGAGGGCGATGCCCGCCGTCGCGCTCACACCAGTGGCCGGGTCGACGAGGTAGAGATCGGCATTGATGTAGTACACCAGCACCAACAGGACCATGCCGCTCAGCCACGTGGAGTACGCTTCCCACTTGAACCAGTGGAGCCGTTTCGGCAGCGTCTCGGGCGCGACAGTGAACTTGGTAACGCGATAGAACCCGCCACCGTGCACCGACCAGACTTCGCCGCCCACACCTTCGGCCGGAGTCTCCGGCGGCCGGAGCTGATCGTTGAGCCAGTTGAAATAGAAGGACGTGCCAATCCAGGCGATGCCCACGATCACGTGGATCCACCGCGCGACCAAGCTGAGCCATCCCAGAATGTGGACGTCCACTGCCTATCAGCTTCCCCGGTACGTGGAGTAACCGAACGGACTTACCAACAATGGTATGTGGCAATTCTCCGCGGCGTCGGTGACGACGAATTCGACGTCGACGTGGGGGTAGAATCCGACGGTCCCCAGCGATTCGTGATACTCGCCCAGGGCGAACCGCAACCGATAGGTCCCGGCGTGCAGGTAGGCGCCGTCAAAGAAGTCACCGGTGCGCCCGTCCGTATCGGTTCGTAGGGTGGTATGCTCGTGC
>JBDHMR010000089.1:0-6308 GCA_039656035.1 Gemmatimonadota bacterium | reverse complement strand
CCACCGCCCTGTCCGACCGTTACACCATCGAGCGCGAACTCGGCGCCGGCGGCATGGCAACCGTCTACCTGGCGCACGACGTCAAGCACGATCGCAAGGTGGCGCTCAAGGTGCTGCGCCCGGATCTCGCGGCGTCGCTCGGGGCCGACCGGTTCCTCAGGGAAGTGCGCATCGCGGCCAACCTGAGTCACCCTCACATCCTTCCCTTATATGACTCCGGTGAGGCCGCGGGTTTTCTCTTCTATGTGATGCCGTACGTGGAGGGCGAGTCCCTGCGGGAGAAGTTGGACCGTGAGGGTGAGCTCCCCATCCACGAGGCGACCCGCATTCTCAAGGAAGTAGCCGACGCGCTGGCCTACGCCCATGAGCACAAGGTGGTCCACCGGGACATCAAGCCCGACAATGTGATGCTCTCGGGGCGTCACGCCCTGGTCATGGACTTCGGTGTGGCCAAGGCGGTAAGCGAGGCTACCGGCCGCCATCAGGTGACCACTGTCGGTGTGGCACTGGGCACACCGACCTACATGGCGCCGGAACAGGCCGCAGCCGACCCCAACGTAGATCATCGGGCGGACATCTACGCTCTCGGCGTGATGGGCTACGAACTTATCGCCGGCCGGCCGCCGTTCATGGGCAACACAGCGCAGCAGATCCTTTCGGCCCAGGTCACGGCCACTCCCGATCCACTCGCTACTTACCGGTCGACCGTTCCCCAGGCGCTGTCCGACATGATTATGCGCTGCCTGGAGAAGAGGCCGGCCGACCGGTGGCAGACGGCCGAGGAAATGCTGGAGCCGTTCGAGGCGTTGAGCACCAGCAGCCAGGGCATCACCCCGGTGGAGACTCGGCCTCATCGAGCGGTATCAGCGAGCCGTGGGCGAGGCGTCCAGATCGCCGTTGCCGCAGCCGTCATCCTGGTGGCCGTTGCTGCCGTCATGTGGAACAGAGGGTCCGGCGGCCAACCGGCACTGGCTTCTGCGGGACGGTGGATTGCCGTGCTTCCGTTCGAGAGCGCCCGTTCGGACGAGGAGAGCACGTTCTTTACCGACGGTATCCACGACGACGTCTTGACTCAGCTCGGCAAGATCGGCTCTCTCAGGGTCATCGCGCGGAATTCGGTCATGGAGTACCGGGGAACCGAGAAGAGTCTCCCGGTGGTGGGTGAAGAGCTGGGCGTCGACGCGCTCTTGCTGGCCAGGGTGCAGCGGGCGGGTGATCAGGTGAGGATCAACGTCCAGTTGATCGACGTCGCTACCCAGGAACAGTTGTGGGGAGAGACCTACCAGAGGGAATTGACGCTGGACAATCGATTCGCCATTCAGTCGGAGATATCGGCTGCCGTAGCGGAGGCGCTGCAGGCGGCACTGACGCCGGATGATCGAGCGCGCCTGGCGGAGCGTCCCACGAACGACGCACAGGCCTACGCCCTGTATCAGCGGGCCAAGGAGTACTACAACACCAGCTTTGAGCGCGAGAACATGAGGACCGTCGTGCAACTCGCCACTCAGGCCGCTGAACTGGACCCCAGATTCAGCATGGCTCTGGCGTTCTTGAGCGAGGTCCACGCTTTTACCTATTGGCAGAAGTACGACCCTACGCCTGAGCGCCTGGCACTGGCAAAAACTCTGGCGGACAGTGCCTTGGCTCTCGATCCTGATCTCCCAGAGGGACATATCGCGCTTGGGTATTACTACTACTGGGGGTTTCTCGACTACGACCGGGCCTTGGAGGAATTTGCCATCGCGGAGCGCGGAGCTCCGAACAATATCGACCTGCTTCGGGGAACTGGGGCAGTTCGACGACGTCAGGGCCGTGTTGAGGACGCCTTAGTCTATTTCCGCCGAGCCCGAGAGGTTGACCCTCGGGCGGCGAATACCATCGTGGAGGTGGCAGGGACTCTCTTCATGCTCCGGCGTTTCAATGAAGCCGCCGCCGCGTACGATTCAACCATCATGCTCAGTCCTGATACGCCATATCCGAGAGTAGCGGCGGCCCTCGTCCGGCTGGCTTGCTGTGCCGACACCGTTGGGGCGCAGCGCGCCGTGGACGAGGCCCGTGGGGTCGGTATACCCGCCGAAATCCTGGACAGGATCGATGGCTATGTCGCCTGGTTGAAGCGTGACTATGCCATGATGTTGAGGCTGAACGATGGACTGGCTTTTTCCAGAGACGATCAGTACCAGTACATCCCTACGACGTTCTCCCAGGGGATGGCCTTGCGAGGCCTGGGCGATTTCACTCGTGCAACGGCCGCCTTCGAGGCCGCGATCGAAGAACTCGACAGCCTGATAACGGAACGTCCCAGCGACGAGCGACTGCACAGCACCTTGGGAGTAACCTACGCCATGTTGGGGATGGAGGACGAAGCTTTGCTGGCGGCCAGGCGTGGGGTGGAGCTCCTTCCCTTCGAACGCGAGGCGTGGCGCGGTGGCTATCGTCTGGCCGACCTGGCAACCGTGTTCGTCCAGTTCGGCCGGGCGGATTCCGCGGCGTACTACCTGGAATTCCTCCTCGATCACCCCGGTGACTTAACCGTCCCACTCTTGCGCCTGGATCCAGTGTGGGACCCGATCCGTGACACGCCGGAATTTCGTGGGATAGTGGAATGAGTGCGCAGTGCGCAGGACGCAGTGCGCAGGTGATTGAGCTGGCAGGGCTGCGGGGGCAGTATGTTACCAGCCTACCGCCGATAGCTGATAGCCGTTGTCTCACCGCACCCCGCACCCCGCACTCCGCACTATGACAGATCTCGACCGCCTCTCCGAAGCTCTTTCAGACCGCTACACCATCGAGCGCGAGGTGGGCGCCGGCGGCATGGCCACCGTCTACCTGGCAGAGGACGTCAAGCACGACCGCAAGGTGGCGCTCAAGGTGCTGCGTCCCGAGCTGGCCGCGGTCATCGGGGCGGAGCGGTTCCTGGCCGAGATCAAGACCACGGCAAATTTGCAGCATCCGCACATTCTGCCGCTGTTCGACTCCGGTGAGGCCGACTCCTTCCTCTTTTATGTCATGCCTTACATCGAAGGTGAGTCGTTGCGGGATCGGCTCGATCGAGAGAAGCAACTACCCATCGATGACGCCGTGCGCCTGGCCTCGGAAGTGGCCAGCGCGCTCGACTACGCTCACCGACAGGACGTCATCCACCGGGACATCAAGCCGGAGAACATCCTGCTGCACGACGGCCAGGCGTTGGTGGCCGACTTCGGCATCGCGCTGGCAGCGTCCAAGGCCGGTGGTAGTCGCATGACCGAGACCGGGATGAGTCTGGGCACGCCACACTACATGAGCCCCGAACAGGCAATGGGTGACCGGGAGCTCACCGCCCGGAGCGACGTGTACGCCCTGGGGGCCACCCTCTACGAAATGCTGTCGGGCGAGCCGCCATTTTCGGGCCCCACGGCCCAGGCGATCGTGGCCAAGGTGATGACGGATGACCCACGGCCCCTCACCGAACTGCGCCGGTCGGTGCCGCCCCAGGTGGATGCCGCTTGCCTCCGAGCGCTGGAGAAATTGCCCGCGGACCGGTTTGCCAGCGGGGCGGAATTCGGTCAGGCGTTGCACGACCCCAACTTTGGCAGCGGTTCGGCGCGTGGTGCGGTAGCCGCATCGCCGGTTCCGGGTGCCTGGTGGCGCGACTGGCGGCCGTGGGCTGTAACCACCGTGATCCTTGCCGTGGTGGCCCTGCTGGGACGAAGCGGAGGCGCCACCGATGTCCCCGATCCCGTGGTGGCGCGGTTCCGCATAGCCCTGAACGAGCGGCAGGGCCTGACGGGTGCACCGGTCAACACCCTGGCCCTGTCGCCCGATGGCCGCTCCGTCGTTTTCGTGGGGCGAGCCGGCGGTTCGGGATTGCAATTGTACTTGCGTCATCTGGATGCGTTGGAGGCAGTGCTGATGCCGGGCACCAGCGGGGCGACGTTCCCGGCGTTCTCGCCGGACGGCGACCGGGTGGCATACCTCGGGCCCGGCGGTTTGTTCGTGGTGCCTCTGTCGGGCGGCGCTCCCACCGCCATTGCCAACATCCGGGCGCAGAACCTGGCCCAGGCAGTGTGGCTCGACGACCAGTCGCTGGTGGTTACGGCCTCGGATGGCTCGTTGTCGCGTTTGGGGCTAGACGGTACCATCAGCCAGATCGCCGTGCCCAACACGGCCAAGAATGAGACCTATCTGGGAGCGAATGCCGTTCTGCCCGACGGTCACACCATCCTGGCCATTGCCGCCCAGGGAACCGGTGTCAATGGAGCCGTGGTGGCCATCGACGTCCGCGACGGCTCGCGGACTCCGGTCATGGAAGGCATCATCAATGCGGTGTGGTACAGCGACGGGTACCTGCTGTGGGCCCAGCCGACCGGAGCGCTCATGGCGGCGCGGTTCGATCTTGACGAACTACGGGTAGTCGGCACCCCTGTCACCCTGGCCCAAGGCGTGAGGCAATCGGTCGGCGGCCCGGCCCAGGTGGCCGTGTCCGCTACCGGGTCGCTGGTCTACATTCCGGAACAGCCGTTCAACCTGATGTTGCTGGATCACGAGGGTCGTCGTGAGATCATCGGCGAAGGGCGACGCTTCCACAACCCGCGCTTCTCCCCCGACGGGTCACAGCTGGCAATAGATTTTTCGCAGCAAGGGTCCCGTGACGTATGGTCGCTCGATCTGCGCCAGAAAACGCTGACGCGATTGACCTTTGAGAACGACGGGCACGACGCGATATGGTCGCCGGATGGCCGCTATTTGGCTTACGTGTCCCGCGTGGGGATCTTTCGCCGGCGGGCCGACGGCAGCGGGGTGGCAGAGTCCCTGTACGTGGCGCCTTTCCCGACGGGCCCGCTGGCGTTCACTCCCGACGGGTCGACGTTGATCACCTCACCGACGAACATCAACGGCAGCTTCGACATCGGCCTGCTTCCCATGGGTGACGAGCGCGTGGAGCAGTCTTTCATCGCTACACCGTTCAACGAACAATTCGTGGCGCTGTCACCCGACGGCAAGTGGATGGCCTACTGTTCGGACGAGACGGGGCGCACTGAGGTCTACGTCAGGTCCTTCCCCGAGGGTGGCTCCAAGATCCTGGTGTCGCTCGACGGCGGCAGCGAACCCCGTTGGAGCCCCGATGGGCGCCAACTGTATTACATCGGCACCAAGGACAACGCGCCATACCTGATCTCGGCCCGCGTCAGCACGGGGAGCTCATTCGTGGTCCAGGACCGGACCCCAGTGTTGGACATGTCGGAATTCGAACCGGCCGCGCCGCACGCCAACTGGGACGTCTCTCCCGACGGCTCCCGCTTTGCCGTGGTGCACCAGGGGGCGCTCTCGGAGATGGTGTTCGTGCTCAACTGGACCGAGGAAGTGAGGCAGAGATGATGACGGCGGGGGCGGCGGGGGCGGCGGGGGCAGCGAGAGCAGCGAGGGCGGTAACAGCGGTAATCGGGGTCTTGCGCTGTGGGTTACCTGGGGATGCTGTTCGCTCTCTTCCAGAACTCACTTAGCCCACGCTCGGCGATCATTCGTTCGACCTGGGCTCGATCAAGGTATTCGCCGCTTACCTTGAGCATACCGGCAATGTCACGCAGATGGCGATCGGATCCGCTCTGTTCGAAGTATTCGAGCTTGCGGACGATCACGTACTCGATGGGGGCAAACCATATGGCGTCACCACCGATCATCTCACCCTGCCTGCGAGCCATCGCCCAGGCATGGAGTGGATCTTCGCCGGCTGCATAGAAGTCTCCACGAAGCGCTGTCTCATGATGGATGACGTTGAAATGGCCATGCCGAGGGCGCAGTCGCTCTTCTTCGATCACCTCGACCGGTGGGGTATAGTATTCGGAGGGCGGATACGCTTCGACGAGTTTTGCCCCGTCGCCCGCACCGAGGCGAACCACGATGTCGACATCGTTGGTCATGCGCGGTTCACCGTAGGCGATCGCGGCGACCGCCCCAGTTACCATGTATTCAATGCCGGTGAGGTGGAGTGGCTGCAGAATGAGCCGGTGGATCTCAGGCGCCGCCACCGCGGAACACCTCCCGTACTCGAGCGGCTACTTCGGCCTGGGACAACTCCGGATGACGCCGGGTTATTACTGATGTCTTGAGGTCCCACGCGAACGTGCGCAGCGATTCGGCAACCCGTAGGCGCTCCTCAACGCTGAGAGCGCGAATCGATTCGACTTCGACGGCATAGGCGGCTGAATCCATGGGCTGTAATGTGGAGAATGTCGCGGCGAGTGGCAACAGTATAGGACAAGGAGGATTCTGGCTGCGCTAGCATGATCGTCCTTCAAGCCGTATTCTGAGTGGCTGGTCGCTTT
>JBDHMR010000088.1:0-6353 GCA_039656035.1 Gemmatimonadota bacterium | reverse complement strand
CCAACGCCCAACGCCCTTGCTCATGTCCGTACCAGTTTCTTGAACTTGATGCGATGCGGCTGGTTTATGTCGACGCCGGTTCGGTGTTTATGGTCGGCGGCGTAGTCCTGGAAGTTGCCTTCGAACCAGACCACCTGGCTGTCGCCCTCGAAGGCTAGGATGTGGGTGGTGATACGGTCGAGGAACCAGCGGTCGTGACTGATCACCACGGCGCAGCCGGGGAATCGAAGGAGGGCGTCCTCGAGAGCCCGGAGGGTATCGACGTCCAGGTCGTTGGTGGGCTCGTCTAGCAGGAGGAGGTTGCCGCCGCTCTTGAGGAGTTGGGCCAGGTGGAGCCGGTTGCGCTCGCCGCCGGACAGGTCGCCAACCAGTTTCTGCTGGTCGGTGCCGCGGAAGTTGAACCCGGCGCAATAGGCCCTGGTATTGACGGTGCGGTTCCCGACCTTGAGGGTTTCTTCCCCGCCGGATATGGCCTGGTAGACGGTCGACTCGTCATCGAGGTCGGCGCGCGACTGGTCGACGTAGGCGATCTTTACGGTGGAGCCGACTGTCAATGAGCCGTCGTCGGGTTGTTCCTCGCCGACGATCATGCGGAAAAGTGTGGTCTTACCAGCGCCGTTGGCGCCGATCACGCCGACGATGCCGCCGGGTGGAAGGTCGAAGCTGAGGTTTTCTATCAAGAGTTGGTCGCCATAACCCTTACGAAGGTTACGGACGGACACAACTT
This sequence comes from Gemmatimonadota bacterium, assembly GCA_039656035.1. Taxonomy (GTDB): domain Bacteria; phylum Gemmatimonadota; class Gemmatimonadetes; order Gemmatimonadales; family GWC2-71-9; genus N074bin45. The sequence goes on along the minus strand of JBDHMR010000088.1, from coordinate 5,626 downwards.
CGTTACCCAGTCGTTCCGGCTGGGGGATGAGGATTTCTGCCGTGCCTTCAGTCTCTTGCTCCCCTTCGGCCACCAGAGCTTCAAAGGCGTTGATCCGCGCCTTGGCCTTGGCGTGGCGTGCCTTGGGGGTCATGCGAATCCACTCTAGTTCCCGTTGCAGGGTTCGGCGACGGGCCCCGGCCTGTTTCTGCTCCGTGGCCAAGCGCCGTTCCTTCTGGTCCAGCCATGAGGAGTAGTTCCCCTCCCAGGGAATCCCCGCGCCGCGATCGAGTTCCAGGATCCAGCCGGCGACGTTGTCGAGGAAATAGCGGTCGTGGGTCACGGCCACCACGGTACCGGGGAACGTCTCCAGGTAGCGCTCCAGCCAGGCCACCGACTCTGCGTCCAGGTGGTTGGTGGGTTCGTCCAGCAGGAGCATGTCCGGTTGCTCCAGCAGGACGCGGCACAAGGCCACGCGCCGCTTCTCGCCGCCGGACAGGTGCGCTACTTCCGAGTCGCCCGGTGGCAAACGCAGGGCGTCCATGGCGATGTCGATGGTTCTGTCGAGATCCCAGGCACCGGCGGCATCGATGCGGGTCTGCAGCTCGCCTTGCTCGTCGAGCAAGGCCTGCATGACTTCGTCCGACATCGGTTCGGCAAAGCGCTCGCTGAGCGTTTGGAACTCGGTCAGCAGCCCGCGGGTGTCCGCCACGGCGAGCTCGACGTTCTGGCGAACGGTCTTGTCGGCGTCCAACTCGGGCTCCTGCGGCAGGTAGCCGATGCGGATGTCCGGTGCCGGACGGGCCTCGCCGATGAAGTCGTTGTCAACGCCGGCCATGATCTTGAGGAGGGAACTCTTGCCGGAACCGTTGGCCCCCAGGACGCCAATCTTGGCTCCCGGGAAGAAGGCGAGGTAGATTCCCTTGAGGATTTCACGTTTGGGTGGCACGACCTTTCGCAGGTCGGCCATGGTGAAGACGTATTGATGTTTTGTCATGGGCGGGGAAGATACCACCGCCTGTTGTATGTGACCAACCCATCACCGAGGCATATAGATGCGCAACTTGCTTGGCATTCTGTTTGGCGTTGTGGCGGTGCTGATACCCCAGGCGGAGACGATGGCCCAGGGAAACACGCCGCTAGAAGTAGGGGTCGAGGCGCCCGGGTTCGCGCTTCCGGGGGCAACGGCTGAGGGAATCCTGCCGCAGGCCGTCAGTCTGGACGACTTCACAGGCAAGACGGTGGTGCTGGCCTTCTTCTACAGGGTCAGGACCAAGGGCTGAACTATCCAAATGCGCGCGTACCGTGATCAGTACGCGGAAATATTTGGAGAGCGGGATGACGTGGTGCTTCTGGCCATCAGCCGAGACAACACGGAGGCTTTGTGGTCGTGGGCCCAGGATGAGGGATTCGAGTTTCGTATGCTGAGCGACTCGGCAGGAGCCGTAGGGCACGCGTACGGAGCCGTAACTTCGAACGACATGCTGGATAATCGCAATCTGTTCATCATCGACGGGGACGGGCTGATAGCGCACCGGATGGTTCCCTTCCGGGAGGTCGATCCAACCGCCTACACCGATCTCGCCGCCGCAATTCAGCAAGTGGCGGGTTCACCGACTGACTAGCGCATCGGGTCAGGCCTCGAGGATCGCCTCGATCTCCTCCAATCGTCCGTCGATTTCAACGGCCCGGGAATCCCGGGCCGTTTCCGCAGCCAGTGGTTCCTTGAGGAGGTGCCCGGTCAAGACGGCTACGACGCTGTCGTTTTCGCCGATGAGCGAGTCGTGGCGCAGGCGCTTTACCCCGGCCACTGCAGCGGCACTGGCCGCCTCACAGCCGACGCCGGAGCGGTCCACTACGGCCTTGGCCGCCAGGATCTCCTGATCGGTCACGGTTGTCACCAGGCCGTTGGTGGCGCGGATGGAGCGGACGGCCCGGTCGAACGATGCCGGATTGCCGATCCGGATAGCGGTGGCGACGGTGTTGGCGACGACCGGTTCGAGTGAAGCGAAACCAGCCGCATAACTGTGGGCGAACGGCGCGGCACCTTCGGCCTGGACCGCAGCCAGACGAGGGAGTCGAGAGATGAGCCCGGCGCGGTGCGCTGTGTCCAGAGCACGCCCGAACGCTGACGTATTCCCCAGATTGCCGGCCGGGAACACGATCCAGTCGGGGGGCTCCCACTGCAGTTGATGAAGCAGTTCGAGGATGATGGTTTGTTGGCCGGCAATACGATACGGGTTGACTGAATTGAGCAAGTAGAGCCCGAAGCGGTCAGCCGCCTGTTCCACTAGTTCGAGGCAGCGGTCAAAGTCTCCACGCACGGCCACTGTTTGCGCGCCGTAAGCTGCCGACTGGGCGCGTTTCTCGGGTGTTACCCGGCCAGCAGGTACCAGTACCAGCGCCGGCAGCCCGGCGCGGGCGGCGTAGGCCGCCAGGGACGCCGCCGTGTTCCCGGTCGAGGCGCAAGCCACGTGGCGAGCCCCGAGAAGGACGGCTTGAGTCATCCCTACCGTCATGCCCCGATCCTTGAACGATCCCGTCGGGTTCTGTCCCTCGTGTTTGAGGGAAAGCCGTTCCGTTCCCGTCCACCGCGCGATGGCGTCGGAGACGATGAGGGGCGTATTCCCCTCGGGATAGCTGGTGGGTGATTCCGCTGGCTGCGGGACGATCAACTCCCGGTAGCGCCATACACCGGAAACGTCTTCAACGTCCCGTCCCGTGAGGCGAGCCTCGAACAGCGCTCGCAATTCGGCGCCGGTCAGACTGGGCAGGGGGACATCGAGATCGAGGAGGCCGCCGCAACGGCACCGCTGGTTGGTGGCTGATTCTCCGTAGGCTCGGCCGCACGCCGGGCATACCAGGCCCACCACTGAAGATGTTGGGGGCACTAGGTCTCCTGGGCTACCACACTCGCTTCAGGAATGAGCCGGGCGCCGAGGTGGTCGACGTGCGTCACCCGGGTAGAGCATTCAAAGCCCGCCCGGCCGTACGCGTCGGCCATGGCCTCGGCTACGCTTTGGCCACTGCTCTCCGAATGCGTCAACGCGAACGCAGTGGGGCCGCTGCCCGACACCGAGACGCCCAAGGCGCCAGCTTCCAATGCGGCCGCTTTGGCTTCGCTGAAGCCGGGGAGGAGATGGGCCCGCGAAGGTTCGGCGATACGGTCGTCGATGGCCCGTCCCAGGAGTGCCAAGTCTCGTTGGTAGCAGGCCGCAACCAAAGCACCGACCTGGGCCGCCTGGTGCATGGCGATGACCAACGGAATGCTGTCCGGGATACAGTTCCTACCCGCGGCTGTCTCCAGCTGGTAGTTGGGTAGCGCCAGCACCATGCGGAGATTGGGTGGCACCGGCAACTTGACTATCTCCAGTGGTTGTTCAGACCGGACCAGCACCAGGCCGCCGAAGAGGGATGCGGCTACGTTGTCGATACACCTTCCCGAGACTCGTTCCTCGGCGACGAGGCACGCCTCTACCACTCCCGTCGGCCACAGCGGATTGTGTAGCAAGCCGTTGGTGGCCACCGCGGCGGCGACGGCCGATGCGGCACTCCCGCCCTGACCCGCCGTCAGAGACAGACCCTTTTTCACGGTCAGTTCGATGCCGGTCTCATCCTGGACACCGGCGAGCTTGAGTACTTCACCGGCGGCAATGGCGGCCGTGTGCAGCTCGGGATCAGTAGGCAAGTCGGCGTGACCGGGATCCTTGATACTCACTCCCGGCTCGTCTTTGCGTTCGACGATTACCGTGTCTCCTCGACCGGCAATGGCCATACCGAGGATGTCGAATCCTGGACCGACATTGCCGATGCTTCCCGGCGCGTAGGCCCCAACCCGTTCAGTCACAGCCAAGCGACTCCCGTCGCAACAAAAGTGGTTGGGCGCTGTACTGCATGCCGACCCGCGGCGACGGGCGGGACGGTACCACGTATGACCAAATCCTCATAGCGTTCCGCGATGCTCATGCTCCTGCGTTCGTTGCGGTCGAAACGGCTGTCGGGTCCGCCTGGTGGACCCTGTATTCGACTACGGAGGCGCCACGCCGTGGGCCAGTGGGGTGTGGACCGCGGTCTACAATACCCCGATTCTCGCGCTGTCGGATTACAACAAGTACCATCGTTCCGGGAAGCTTGGTCGGTTGGGCGAGCCTAGGCTTCCCAATCTATGTGGTCCGCAGTAATGGTGTGATCCGCTGGCGGGCCACCTATGAACTGCAAAGTCCGTAACTGTAGGTACGACAAGGTGATAGCTGCTTCAGTCGTGATGACAGTGTAGCGTCTCATCAAGCCAGAATTAGGCAGGCGCCTCGGTACTGTTCCCGGCCTTCGGGCCTGCGCTGTGAGGCCGGTTTGCCGATATCGTCGTCCGGCGCTCCCTTCAGGAAGCAGCGATGCAAGTTCTGGGCACTCAAATGCGATTTTGCCGGCGCCCGCGCGACGGGACCTTTGAATGATCTGGAAATGTTCATACTGATCCTCAACTCCTCTTCATAGTGGAAGTGGGTAGATTGTCATTTCCGTTTAGCCACGAGAGAAGCCGATGAAGATCGGGATACCGAAGGAAATTTCCCCAGGTGAGCAGCGTGTGGGCCTCATTCCCGCAGCTGCGGGCCGACTGGTCAAGGCGGGATTAGCGGTCGCTGTGGAGCAGGGGGCTGGTGAGTCCGCCGGGTTCCCCGACGCCAGCTATGCCGACACCGGGGTCACCATGGCAGGGCCTGGAGGTCTGGGTGACGCTGAACTGATATTGAAGGTGCAGCCTCCGACGCTCGACGAGGTGGGCGGGTATGCCGAGGGCAGCGTACTCGTGGCCCTGCTCCAGCCGGGGCGGATCGACGAGGTGTACGCAGAGTTGGCTCGGCGTAACATCACCGCCTTCGCCATGGAGCTGGTGCCGCGGACCACCAAGGCACAGTCGATGGACGTGCTGTCCTCCCAGGCGACCGTGGCTGGGTACAAGGCGGTGCTCGTCGCGGCGTCAGAACTGGGGAAGCTTCTTCCCATGCTAACGACTGCAGCGGGCACACTGGCGCCGGCCAAGGTGTTCGTCATCGGGGCCGGCGTGGCCGGGCTCCAGGCCATCGCCACCGCGCGCCGGTTGGGAGCGATCGTGTCGGCGTTCGACGTTCGCCCGGTGGTACGCGAGCAGGTCGAGAGCCTGGGCGCTTCATTCATCGAGGCGGAAGCCGTGGAGGAAGCGGAAGGCGCCGGTGGGTACGCCAAGGAACTCGCCGACGAGCAACAGGAGAAGGTGCTTGCCGCCATCGCGGCTCATGTGCCCGACATGGACGTGGTCATCACCACGGCGCAGATCCCGGGCAAGGCGGCACCAGTGCTGATTACCGAGCAGATGGTGCAGTCGATGAGGCCAGGGTCGGTGATCGTCGACCTGGCGGCTGAGACAGGCGGCAACTGCGCCTTGACGAAGGCGGGTGAGACGGTGGTGGCCGGTGGGGTCAAGGTCCTCGGGCCCGTCAATCTACCGGCGACCGTGCCGTTGCACGCCAGCCAGATGTACAGCAAGAATCTCACGACGTTCGTCGAGTACATCACCGAAGAGGGTGCGCTCACGATCGATCTCGATGATCCCATCACCGGGCCCATGTGCGTCGTCGCGAACGGCGAGGTCCGATTCGGGAGAACCACA
>JBDHMR010000087.1:0-7201 GCA_039656035.1 Gemmatimonadota bacterium | reverse complement strand
CGTCAATACCGAATCGATTGGGCTGGAAGCCGTGGGCATCAAACTGGATGAGAGCGGTTTCATCAAAGTCGACCGGGCCACTCTGCAGACCGGCGTAGACGGCTACTACGCCATCGGTGACGTGGCCGGACCGCCGATGCTGGCGCACAAGGGGAGCCGTGAAGGTGTCGTCCTGGCTGAACGGTTGGGCGGACAACACCCGCACCCGATCAGATACGACAACATTCCCGGCGTCACCTACTGCCACCCCGAAGTGGCCAGCATCGGCCTCACCGAAGACCAGTGCAAGGAGCAAGGCCTCGACTACCAGTTGGGTACATTCTCGTTCAGCGCCAACGGGCGCGCCCGGGCAAGCAACGCCACGGACGGCTTCGTCAAGATCATCCGTGACAAGGCCTATGGTGAGATTCTGGGAGCACACATCGTGGGCGCAGATGCCTCGGAGATGATTCACGAACTGGCCCTGGCACGGGAAAATGAATTGACGGTCGAGGAAGTCGACTTGACCATCCACGCGCACCCAACCTTGTCGGAGGCCGTGGCAGAGGCGGCCCTGGATTCGATGGGCCGAGCAATTCACGCCTGAGCCCAATGACCGAGCCGACTCGCCCGCCCCCCATCTCGATCGAAGACGAGGATCGTGTGGGCTTGGCCTTTCTGGCCATGGCCATTTCGGTCAGCATCGGGATTGGATTCGTTACCGTAGCGCTGTGGGTCGTGAGCACGTTGCTGGCCGACATGCCCGCGAGCGACACCCCTGTCATTGACGGAGCACCATTCTACATCCTGGTCGGCGGCACCATGCTCGGCGTTGGAGTGGCGGGCCTCATCACCTGGACGTTACTGGCGCCGGTACGTTCCACGTACCGGCGTGGTGGTTTGTCACTCGTCAGTTCGTTCACCACCGCGGCGGGCATGCTGGTGGCCATGCCGATCAACCAGTTGGCCGGGCGTACCGGGTTGGTGGGCCTGGTAGTACTCAGTGGAATGGTCGCCCTGCTGTTGAGCCGTCGCCTCGGCTCCACAAGCGGAAGTTCATGATCCCGCTCCTCACGGTGGACCTGGGACGGCGCAGGTACGGCGACGTGCTGGCGCTCCAACGCGAACTGTGCCAGGCACGCCTTCGCGGAGAAGCGGACAGCGACGTCCTTCTTTTGGTGGAGCACCCGGACGTGATCACGCTCGGCCGAGGCACACATCCATCGAGCCTGCCCCACGACCCGGCCACATTGCGCCAACTCGGCTACCAGGTCCACGAGATAGAACGTGGCGGAGACGTGACCTACCACGGGCCCGGACAACTGGTGGGCTACCCCGTCCTGGACCTGCAGCATCACCGGAAGGACCTTCATTGGTACCTGCGGCAGCTGGAAGCGATGCTGATCGACACCTTGGCGACGTTCGAAGTGCCTGGCGAGCGGGTCGAAGGTTTGACCGGTGTTTGGACGCAGGGCAGAAAAATTGCCAGCATTGGCATCCACGTGAAGAAGTGGGTCACGTTTCACGGATTCGCCCTGAACGTGACGACCGACCTGTCACGCTTCGACAGCATTGTGCCGTGTGGCATTGACGGTGTGGTAATGACGAGCATCGCAAGAGAATTGAAGCGTGAAGGCGCCGGCGCATCTCTGTGGTCCGAGTCGGTTACGGCCGTGATCGACGCCATGGGCCGTACTTTTGAACGGGACACCGCGCTGGTATCGCTGGAAACGCTGCCGCAGTTCGGGTTCACGGCGGCATAGCCGCGCGCGGTTGCCTTTGACGATCAATCTTATGATCGTTCAGGTATGTCGACCACGCCACCATCCGAAGCTCAGGCCAAGGAATGCGCCGACGAGATTCTCCGTGCGGCCGCCAGTTGGGCCAGGGAGGCGCCGTCGGAGCTCACGCCGGCCATCCGGGCGGTATGCATTCGCCTTGCCGAGATGGTTGCCGACCAACGGCACTACCTCAGTCCGCTCCCCGAGCCTCAGGAATCCGAGCGGCGTGAAATGCTGGAGACATTGGCAGATTGGCTCCGCGGCAAACCGGTCACGGACGGGATCGAACAGGACCTTCAGGAATTGGCGGACCTCGAGCTTCGGTCCACCGGCAGCTGGGCCATAGTACCAACGGCCCAGGCGGAGTGGATCACCACGGCCATTCAGTTTCTCGACCGGCGCGCGGCGCAGCTCCCGGATGGGGAGCGGCCTGATCCCTATTGGGCCGACGACGTAGTAGCCGGTATCATCGTGTCGGTGCGCGCCGTGATCGGCGTGGACGAACTCCAGGCACGATACGCGGCTCCGCCCGGGGCCAATCCGGCGCGCGAAGAGTCCTAGGCAGACTCGGCGAACAGCTCGAAGAACCGCCCGAAGATCGCCACCCCATCCCACAACTGTTGCAAGTCGATTTTCTCGTTGGGCGAATGAAGTCCGTCGTCAGGTAGTCCTATGCCGGTGAGCAGGACGGGCGCGCCTCTGAGCCCCAGGCTGGCCACGACAGGGATCGACCCACCCGACCTGACCGCCACCGGCCCCCGCCCCACCACCTCGGTAAACGCCTGGTCCAGGACGGCAAAAGCCGGCCGATTTACGTCCACCTGGACCGGATCCGCACCATGGATGGGGCGCACCTCGATATCCGCGTAGTCGGGCGCCACAGCGCGCACGGTCTGTTCGAGTTGTTCCAACACGGTCTTCCATCGCTGGTTGGGAACTAGGCGAAGGCTGACCTTGGCCGTGGCACGGGCTGGGATGACCGTCTTGGCACCCTCTCCCGTGAAGCCTCCCATGATGCCGTGGATCTCGAACGTCGGTAGCGCCCACAATCGTTCGAACACCGAACGATCTTCCTGACCGGCCAACGCCCGGGCGGTAACCTCTTCGGAGAGGAAGTCGTCCATGTCGAATGGCAGTTCCTGCCAGGCCGCGAGCTCAGCCTCTGTCGGTGGTTCGACGGCCTGGTACAGTCCGGGGATGTTGATTCGGCCGTCTGGTCCCTTGAGCTCGCCAAGGATGCGACACAGCGTTTCCATGGCGTTGGGAGCGGCACCGCCGTAGTTCCCCGAATGCAAATCCCGTTGCGCCGTGCGCACCTCGATTTCGGCGTAGCAGATTCCCCTCAGGGCGGTGTAGACGGCCGGGATTCCCGGCGCGTAGTATGAGGTGTCACATACAAGGATGGCGTCGGCCTCGGTGCGCTGGGGTTCCTCCTGCAGGAGGCGCTCGATCGAATGGCCCCCGAACTCTTCCTCACCCTCGACGACAAACCGAACGTTGAGCGGTGGTAGTCCATCATCGTTGCACACGGCTTCATAGGCCTTGAGCAAACAGTACACCTGCCCCTTGTCGTCGACCGCGCCGCGAGCAAAGAGGCTGCCGTCACGCACGGTGGCTTCGAACGGCGGGCTCTTCCACTCGTCCAGCGGATCCGGCGGCTGCACGTCGTAATGGCCGTATATCAGTACCGTCGGCTTCCCCGGAACCGGTGGGCTTTCGGCCCACACGATGGGGTGGCCGCCGCGGTCGATTTGCTCGATTATGGAGAATCCCAGACGGCGCAGTTCGTCGGACACCCAATCGGCCGCCCGCCTGCAATCGGCGGCGTGATCGGAGAGGGTACTGATGCTGGGAATGGCCAGAAACTCGCCGAGTTCGGTAAGCATCCGATCACGTTCGCGGGAAACGAATTCACCATCCACAAGACACTCACGGTAAGAGACGTTGGTCGACGCAGAGCAGGGAAAAGTTACACCTTTTCCGGGGCGGCGCGAGATCGATTGTGCCGGTACAAACGGCCTCTAGCGCTCGCGCGTCCCAGCGATACATTCGCCCAATGTTCACGACTTCGCAGTTTCGCGTTTTTTCGACGGAACCCGGTGAACGGGCACTTACCAAGGCGCGTCAGCTTCTGCAGGATGGTGATCTCGAAGCTGCCGAAGATGCCTACCTCGACCTGATCGACACTCAACCCGATTTGAAACTTGTCTGGGGTGAGTACTTCACCATGCTGCGAAACGCACGGCGCTTCGAAGAAGCCTTGGCATTGTCGGCCCAGGCTGCGGACCGCTTCGGTGACGACGCGTTCCCGGCTACGCTAAAGGGAGCGGCCCTCGTTGAGCTCGGCCGCTACCGTGAGGCCCTCGTGGCCCTGGAACACGCGGCTTCGCTCGACTCGGGACTGGCGCTCGTTTGGCACGAGGCAGGGTACGCCGCTTTCCGACTGGGCGAGTACGCGCGGGCGCTGCTGGCTCTCGACCGCGCCTTTGCCCTCGAACCTCACAGTGGCACACTGCACCTGAGGGGCAAGATCCTCCGCAGCGCGGGTCGGTATCTGGCCGCGGAAGTAGCCTTCGAAGGAGCATCGGAAGCCGCAGAATTCGCAGAGCAACAGGCCGAAGCGGTCCGCCAGGTAGAAGTCACGCGCCGCTACGCCCTGTTCGGACCCACGAAGCCGATCGACCTCCATGAATCACGTCAGTGGTTTGCGGAGACGGGGGCGGTACCGCTCACCTATCACGCTGACATCCGTCCACCGAGCGACGAAGAACTTGTCCAAGCGATGGCGCAGTTCGTACGTGAACAGGAGTGGCGCTTTACCACCATCTATCAGGCCGATGCCTGGCCGGGATGGTCGGGACTTGCCGATGAACTAGGACTCGAGGCCGCGGCCGACTCCCAGTTCGAGGCCGGCGCGGTTCCACTCATCGTGGCACGCCAACCCCAAACCGGAGAGTCCGTGTGGGACGATGCGGTTGCGTTCGTCCGGCGGGCACAGGCGGGCCTGGTGTTCGTCCTGCATCAACCGACTGATCAGGCGCCGGCAGACGTCTTCGGCGTGCTAGAAGGGCAGACCGGTGTCATGTTGGATCTGGCCACGGCCTCCGAAGTGGTTCAACACCCCAACAGTGTGCTGCAGGACAGACGGTTGTGGCCATCGGAGGCTGCCGCCGGAGCATGACGCTGTCTCATTCCAGTTGGCGCTCGAGTACCACGTAGGCACTGTCACCCGGCACTCCGTCCAGCAACTTGGCGATTGCGGCAACCGCCAAACTCACGCTGTGATCGTGAGCCTGGTACCAATCCTCGAACAAATACAGCTTGGTGCGGTAGATTCGCCGGGACACGATCCGGGCGTTGTTGATATCGCGGGGCTGGCGGTCTTCGACCCGGAAGGTGAGTAGTTGCGGGCCAACCGAGTCCACCAGGAACTCTCCAGCCCAGGCGCCGACATCTTTCCGGCCGGTTTCCAGTTCCAGCGAATCAGGGGGCGGCTCGCGGTCATACAGACTGTCGAGCTTCTGGGTGAGCCGGTCGTAGTAGGATCCCAGTGCCACCTCATCGGTCCACCGCGACCGAGCCCTGGCCGCCAGCAAGCTGTCTCCCCGTCCCTGGAAGAACTCGCTGGCGGACATGTATCCCACCATCTGGGCGAGACCCTCGTTGAACGGTACCGCACTGGGGATGAAGAGCGTGTTATGGGCGATCTCGTGGAACACCAACGCTGCGAGTTCGACCGAGTCGCGAGTCAGTGCGGTCGAGAGCAGAGGATCGTTGAACCAACCCAAGGTGGAGAACGCTGCAGAGGGTCGCAGGTAGCTATCGAATCCCCGTTGGTGCAGATCGGCCGCCGCCCGGTAGGCCATCTCAAAATCGAAGAACCCCTTGTAGGGGACGCGCCCCACGATGGGATACTTCCAGGTGTAGGGGCAGAGGCAATCCCTGGGTGCGGCCGACATGACCAGGAGCAGGGTGTCTCGCTCCACATTGGCATAGGTGGTGTACGTCTCCTTGGCCTCGAGTCCGAGCGTGTCGGCGTAGTCCCTGACCTCCAGGACCAGCGTCAGCAGGTTGCGCACCGCGGGGTCGGTGTCCGGGTTGGCCACCACCTTGTTGATGGGCGTTCGCGCTTGGAGGATACGGGTTTCCTCGAATCCGGCGCGCGTCAAATAGCGCACCTCGTCGCTGGCGATATAGGCGGTCCCGTAGCCCACGAACAGCACGCCGACGAGAATGGCGAACAACATGACCAACCTCCGCATCACAGAGTCAGGCGAATCCCCAGGCGATGGGCCTCGCCGCCGAAGACCGACTCCTCCTGGAAAGCGTAGTCGACGTCCACCGGGCCGAGCACCAAGGTGCCTCCCAGAGACCAGTTACTCTGGCCGGCAAGGGGGCCCTGGCTTCCGTAACCGAGTCGAGCTTCGACGCCGAACTCGTTGAACACCAGGCCGGCTTCGCCGGCGATGATGATCGACCAGATTGAGCGACGCTCCCAGCCGGGTGGTGGCCGGGAGCACTATGCCCGGCGCCAGCTCCGGTTGTCCAATGTTCTGCACGCTGAATGACAAAGCGGTGATATCGAAGACGGCGATGATGACGGAGATATCGCCGGTGGTGGCGCTGGATGTGACAGCGGATGAGTCGCGCACCGTGACTCTCTTGGCGGCTCCGGAAAACGCGAACAGCCCGAATCGGTAGACTACGCTCCCCACCAACAACGTGTTCTCTTCCTGGGGCGAGCCGTCCGCCAGACTCAGATGCTGGTACCCTGCCGCGATGTGGAACTGGCCGACCCGCACAGCGCCGGCGAGACTCGTCGGGGAGGCGGGGTCCGGGATTCGGCCTATCATCCCCTCGAAGCCCGCACGCCGCACGATGGCCAGGCCTGCAGCATTCACGAACACAGTCCCGGCGTCACCAACCAGGGCCGTCGAGGCGCCGGCCAGTCCCGCGGACCGAGCCGTGGCTGGGAGAATCACAATCCAGGGAACCCCGGGTTGCTGCCCTGCTGCAGGCAGCGCCCAACCCGCGAGGGCAAGCAGTGCTCCACCGATCGCCGCGTTGATGTGCCGCGGGCCGGACGGTCGGTTTGGCCGTCGCCAGGTGGTAGGTAGAGCCGGAATCTTGCTTGACACGGAAGCTGTAACATAAAGCAGGACAACGCCTTTGACAATTCCGCGACGGCCCGATAGCTTCCCTGTAGACTCGGTTTGCCGTGTCGGAAGGGCCGGATCGGGCTGCAGTTGCCCCCCGGCCGCTCCGACCATTTGACTCATCCGAGACGCCTCGACAATCCCTTTCGCAGCCAGGGCCCCGCCAAACGAAACGACGGGCGTCGAGCGTCTGTGCCGCTTTGGTGGTCCGCCACCGGACTGATTCGACGAGCATGGCTTTCGTCCATCTTCACACGCACAGCGAGTACTCCCTTCTCGACGGGG
>JBDHMR010000086.1:0-6365 GCA_039656035.1 Gemmatimonadota bacterium | reverse complement strand
ACGGTTCGGCCTCGACCAACCCCTGGCCACTCAGTTCCGTGCCTTCGTATCCGGCATCGTGCGCGGTGACCTGGGCACCTCCATAAGCCTCGCCCCTGCCAGCGTCAACAGTCTCATCAAGGCCCGGCTCCCCGCCTCGATTCTCCTGGGCGGCACGGTGTTACTGATCAACTTCACCATCGGGATTCTGCTCGGCGTGTGGCAAGCGGTCCACCGGGGTGAGCGCCTCGACCGTTGGCTCTCCATCGTGTCGCTCACGGGCTACGCCCTCCCGTCGTTCTGGCTCGGGCTGGTGCTGGCCTGGATCTTCGGCGTCCACTGGCACATCCTCCCACCCGCCGGAATGAATTCGCCGACCATGGCACCCGATGCCCCCTGGCTGACCCGCGCCGTCGACGTCCTTCGCCACCTGATTCTCCCGGCAGCCACACTGTCGATCGTCACTATCGCCGCCACCATCCGCTATCAGCGCACTGCCATGATCGACGCCTTGGGCCAGGAGTATGTCCGCAGCGCACGAGCCAAGGGACTGAGCATCCGGGAGGTCGTGTGGCGCCACGCCTGGCGCAACGCCCTCTTCCCCGTCCTCACTCTGTTCGGCCTGTGGCTCCCACTGTTCGTCACCGGGTCCGTCTTCGTTGAGGCCGTCTTCGGTTGGCCCGGCCTAGGAGCCCTCACTGCCGACGCCATCGGCGGCCGCGACTACCCGTTGATCATGGGTACCTCGATCCTGGTTTCGGCATCCGTTGTTGCGGGTACCTGGTTCAGCGACGTCCTGCACATGCTACTCGACCCCCGTGTACGTTTGGGATGATCACCCGCACGGAAGCCTCGTTTCATCACTGGCGACGCAGTGGCGGATGGCTCGGTGTCGTCGTGCTTCTGGGCATGATTACCGTCGCCCTGCTGGGGCCGTTGGTGTTGCAGGACCCTGTCGCCCAGCCGGATATCGTCGGCGGCGCCCAACCACCATCCTTGGCCCATCCTTTCGGAACGGACGAACTGAGCCGGGACGTGTTGAGCCGCGTAGTCTCAGGCGCGAGAATCTCACTCGCCATCGCCGCGCTGGCGGTGATGTTGGCGCTGCTGCTAGGAGCCACCGTCGGCCTGGTGGCGGGCTATTGGGGTGGCTGGGTCGATGCCGTCCTCATGCGCCTGGTCGACGGGGCGTTGGCCATCCCCAGGCTGTTCCTCCTCCTCCTGCTGGTGACCATGTGGGACCATCTCACAATCGTCCCCTTCGTGCTTGTCATCGGCGCCACCGGATGGTTCGGCACCAGCCGGTTGGTGCGGGCGGAGGTTCTGCGCATCAAGAGCGAGCCATTCATTCAGGCCGCCCAAGCCCTCGGGGCCAGGCGCCGCCGCATCGTCTGGCGCCACCTCCTCCCCAACGCCGCCGGCCCGTTACTCGTCGCCGCCACACTCGGCGTGGGCAACGTCATTCTCCTTGAAGCGGGTCTGTCGTTTCTGGGAGTCGGCGGCGTCCGACCCCCAACACCTTCCTGGGGTCGGATGATCTTCGAAGGCAAGACCGTGTTGGCCACGGCACCCTGGGCGAGCATCTTCCCCGGAGTGGCGATCGTGGTGACCGTCCTGGCCGTCAACCTCATCGGGGAAGCCCTGCGGGACCGCCTCGACCCCAAGAACGCATGACCCCTTTGCTAGATGTGCGTCAGTTGACAGTAAACTTCGTTGGCGAGTCCGGCACGGCCACGCCAGTCGACGATGTCTCCTTCCAGTTGGCCAAGGGTGAGACACTCGCGTTGGTGGGCGAATCGGGTTGCGGCAAGAGTCTGACGGCCTTGAGCATTCTGCAACTACTCCCCCGTGCCGCCAGCCTGGGATCCACAAGCGTCATCGAACTCGCCGGCGAGGATCTGGTCCCGTTGGATGAAGCGGCACTGCGTGCCGTTCGCGGCGCGCGCATCGCCATGATATTTCAGGACCCGATGACCAGCCTCAATCCGGTATACACCGCCGGAAGTCAGATCACGGAAGCCATCCGGGCCCACCGTGCCGTGACCAAGCGCCAAGCACGCGATCGAGCCCTTCAGTTACTGGAAGAAGTCGGCATCGCCGATCCGCAACTACGGTTTGGTCAGTACCCTCACGAGTTGAGCGGCGGCATGCGGCAACGGGTCATGATCGCCACGGCGCTCTCGTGCGAGCCACAGGTGTTGATCGCCGACGAGCCCACCACCGCACTCGACGTTACTGTACAGGCGCAGATCCTGGAAATCCTCGACCGGTTGCGGCAATCCCACGACATGGCCGTACTGATGATTACCCACGACCTCGGCATCGTGGCCGGCCGAGCCGACCGCGTTGCCGTGATGTACGCCGGCCAAATTGTCGAGACCGCTCCGACCAACAAGTTGTTCGAGAATCCGGCCCACCCGTATACTCGGGCGCTCCTGAAATCGGTGCCGCGCCTGACAGGGCCGCTACAACGCCTGAGCCCGATCAAGGGCACCGTCCCCAACCCCGAAGCCTGGCCCACGGGGTGCCGGTTCCACCCGCGGTGCCCGTACGCCTTCGACAAGTGTCAGGAACAACCTCCCGTCAGAACCGTGTCGGACGATCACCAAGCCGCCTGCTGGCTGGAAAGCACCCAATGACGGCCCCACCTCTGGTGCGAGTCCGTGACCTGGTCAAACACTATCAACGCCGTGGGCTCTTCAGCGCCTCCACCGAGAGTGTTCGAGCAGTGGATGGTGTGTCTTTTGCCATCGCGACCGGCGAAACGCTCGGCTTGGTGGGTGAGTCGGGCTGCGGCAAGACTACCGTCGGGCGCTCAATTCTGCGGTTGGAGGCACCGACCTCGGGCTCGGTCCATTTCGGTGACGTCGATGTACTCGATCTTCGCGAAAACGAGCTCCGTTCATTCCGGCGCCGCATGCAGATCATCTTCCAGGATCCGTACGGATCGTTGAACCCTCGCATGCGGGTGGGCCACGCCATTGGAGAAGGACTGCGCATCCACAATCTGGTCCCCAAGCGTGACATCCCCGAACGGGTGGCGACTCTCCTGACCGAAGTCGGCCTCGACCCCTCGGCCGCCCGGCGATACCCCCATGAGTTCTCGGGTGGACAACGGCAACGGATCGGCATTGCCCGCAGCTTGGCCGTGGAACCGGCCTTCCTCGTCTGTGACGAACCGGTGTCTGCGCTCGACGTGTCTGTCCAGGCGCAGGTGATCAACCTTTTGACCGACCTCCAGGAGCGTCGGGGCTTGTCCTACCTCTTCATCGCCCACGACCTCGCGGTCATCCGCCAGGTGGCACAGCACACCGCGGTCATGTACCTGGGTCATTTCGTGGAAACCGGCCCCACCGCCGAGGTCCTCAGCCAGCCGCACCACCCGTATACTCAGGCACTGCTGTCCGCCGTTCCCGAACCCGATCCGTCCTCGCAACGACAACGCATCGTCCTCGGCGGAGACATTCCCAGTCCGGCCCATCCACCGGCCGGGTGCCCGTTTCATACCCGGTGCTTCCATCCGCTCAAGGACAGTCGCTGCTCCACCGAGCGGCCCGTGCTCCGAACCGTCGGCGCCACCGAGGTTGCCTGTCACTACGCCGAGGACTAGGGAGCACCACCCCATCCCAGATTGCTGAACTTGTTCGGCGACCCGGTTATCATTCAACCACTCCAGCCACGACTAACTATGCCGGATTCAGACACCATCCACATTCATCAAGTCGACGCCTTCACGGGCACGCCGTTCACCGGCAACCCCGCGGCGGTGTGCTTTCTTCTCGAAGCACAAGATCCTTCGTGGATGCAGCAGGTAGCCCGCGAGATGAATCTGAGCGAGACGGCGTTCCTCGTCCCCCAAGACGACGGATTCGGCTTGCGTTGGTTCACGCCTGAAGTCGAGGTCGACCTGTGCGGGCACGCCACTCTCGCCGCCGCGCACGCATTGTGGGAAACCGACGCGCTCGGCACCGAGGTGCCGGCGCGGTTCCACACCCTGAGCGGCCTCCTCACCGCCACCAAGCAGGGCGAGTGGATCGAACTCGATTTCCCGGCACTCCCGGATCAGGCCATCGCTCCACCGCCGGGGTTGGCGGAAGCCCTGGGCGTGTCCCCCACCTACGTCGGCCAGAACCGGTTAGACCTGTTGGTGGAAGTCGGCTCGGAAGAGGAGCTGCGGGCCCTGACACCCAACCTTCATCTCCTCCGCACTCTGTCCACGAGGGGAATCATCGTCACCAGCCGGTCGTCCACCGAGGAGTTCGACTTCGTATCACGGTTCTTCAGCCCCGCGGTAGGCGTGGCCGAGGACCCGGTAACGGGTTCCGCACATTGTTGTTTGGGGCCTTACTGGAGCAAGCGGCTAGGTAAACACGACTTCGTAGCCTTGCAGGCGTCGGAGCGCAGTGGCGTGATTCGCGTTCGCACCAACGGCGACCGGGTGGCGCTCGCGGGACAGGCGGTGACGGTCATCCAGGGGACGTTGGTCTCCAGACCCCGGCCCATTCCTGCTTGATCAGAAAATGACTCGCCGCGGAATGTAGGTTGGTTTCCGCTGGCCGGGGACGCCTAGCTGACCGATGGCGTTCAGCCCCCAACAGTAGACTTCGCCTAGAGAACTCAAACCGCAGGTGTGGTTGCCGCCCGCGCCGGTTTGGACGAACCTGTGGCCTCCGCTCACCGAGATCGGCTCGGGACTGCTGGGGCCGATGTCGTCCCCCAGCTTCCCGTAGGTATTGAGTCCCCAACAAAACGCCTGGTCGTTGATGGTCACGCCACAGGTGTGCTGCGCTCCAACAGACAGCGTCTGGTACTTGAACCCGTTCGACACCAGGCTTGGGGTAGGTACGTGATCGTCTACGGTCTGGCCGCCGCCCAGGCGCCCGAACGAGCCGGACCCCCAGCAATAGGCATCCCGCTCTACCGACACGCCACAGACAACGAAGAAACCGACCGACACCGACAGGAACCGGGCGGTTCCACCAACCGGCACCGGGACGTCCGAAAAGCCGCCCACGCCACCCATCCCCAGCTGGCCTGAAGTGTTGTCGCCCCAACAATAGGCCTGGCCCCCGTCGGCAACGCCGCACGTCATGAGCAAGCCCGCGTCGATTTGTGAAAAGCGGGCCGAGCTGGATACGGCCTTGGGGATGGACTGGTCAGCTGTGCTTCCAGTTCCCAGCTGACCGAAGCCGCCCAACCCCCAGCAAAAGGCCTCGCTCGACACCGTGATACCACAGGTGTGGCCCCCATCGCCAACGGTGATCTGGAGCCACGTGTGCCCTCCCAGAACCGCCGCCGGCTGCGTGGCAAACCCGGAGGTGTTGCCGGTACCCAACTCGCCGCGGACTTCCGCCCCCCAACAGTAGGCTGCCCCATCTTGATCGATACCGCAGGTGTGGTTGGCGGCGGCGGCGAGTTGTACGAAGCGAACCGGGCCGGCGACAGCCACCGGGCTACGATTCTCCGCCACAGTGGTGCCGTTGCCCATTTGACCCAATTCGCCCCAGCCCCAGCACCATGCCTGACCTTCGAGGTCTAGGAAACAGCTCTGGCTGTTTCCCGCGACGACCTGGCCCCGCGACAATAGTTGATTATTCGGGCCGGTCCCGTCGCCGCATCCCAGCAACAGGATCCCGGTCAACAAGGCGATCGAGCGGACATAATCTCGGATCATGGGGACGTTCCACGCAGTGGTGATACGGCACCTCGGCTGATCTGACGACGACCGGCCCGGCCGAGCCGGGCATACGATTGGGAGACGACTGGCCGACTGGTTCTTGGACAACAGAACAGCGGGCACCGCCGTTCCGAAAACCACCCTAGCGTCCCAGGGTGCAACGGACCGGCTCCGTTTACAAGCTAGGTCACGCCCTACCTACTTCACATATGAATCCCGGGTCCGCAATAGCCCGGCCAGTGGGAGGTCCAGCTTAACGCTGGCACGCTATCATCCGTCAGATGACTATGCACCCCTGTCTCACATTCTGCGCCCTTACGGCCGTTCTCCTGGCTGTCCGGCCTCTTCAGGCCCAGCAGTCCACACCCGCCGTAGATTCTGCGGTCCACGTCCTGAGTAGGCTGGCCTATGGGCCCCTCCCGGGACAGGTCGATCGCGTGGCGCAAGAGGGAGCGTGGCACTGGATCGACCGGCAGCTCCGGCCGGAAGACATCGACAATCGGATACTCGAGCACCGGGAAAGTCAGTTCTCGGTACTCGACTATTCGAGGGACGATCTGGCCGGCGCATTCCTGGCGTTCCAGCGCCAACGGCGCGAGCGCCAGCGCGCCATGGCGCAGCGAGGTGATTCGGCCACCAGCCGTGACCAGGGCCGGCGGATGTCGAGCAGCGGACGCGAGCTGCGCCAGTTGCGCGGACAGGTGGGACA
>JBDHMR010000085.1:0-6397 GCA_039656035.1 Gemmatimonadota bacterium | reverse complement strand
CGCCCATTGATTCCAACAACCCGACGAAAGCATCCCACTCCAGACCAGCGGCCGCCATGTCAGGACGAGCCGTGTACCCCAGAGCCCTCCATTCCTGCTCGATGTGTTGGTCCGAATGAAAGGCCGCCCGAGGATCCTTGACCATCACCAGTTCCAGCTCGCCAACCTCAGTTTGGCCTGACTGGACGAGCGCCCCGGAACTAGCCCTCAGGGTTGATCTCCTTCATCGAGGCCACGGCACCACGGTTGACCAGTATCCGGTGATTATTGCTGTCCATGTCCACCGGCATCACGAAGAACCGCTCGGTCTTGGGCGGGAAGCTGTTGCACAAAACCACCAACCGTTCGTCGTCCTTGAAGATGATTTCGAGCAACTTCGATCCCCGCAATCGAATGTCGTCATCGTTGACATCATGCACGTCGTCTCGCTTGGAGTTGCCCATCAGATCTTTCACCAGATACAAGGCCTTCAGATCCTTGTATTCAACTTTGGAGATGCCATCGTCCGTCCTGACGTGACAGAACGCCTTGCCCGGGGCTACGTCCATGCTTTGGCCTTTTACAATGTCTCCATTCAGGTAGTGCGCGACTACGTCATTCTGCATTTGGTGCCTTCCAGCCTTCGAGAAACGTGCTGATGAACGGACAATGGTCCTCTTCAAACGCCTCGGTGCCGGTTTCGCGGGAGTAGTCCGAGATGTCTATTGCCGTGGTCGATATCAGGGCGCCACTCTGGTCGACGAGTTCCCGCCCCAGGGCATCGCGGGCACGACCCATCCGTGGTTGTGAATTGACTGACGCCACCGCGGACCCGTCCGGAGACCGACTGGGTAACAAGATATCCTGCAACCGGCCGATGAGGAAAGCGGCCAGCGTCGGAGTGTCACCCGTCCGCTATGGGGTTTCGGCCCGCTACGGTAACGGATCCGGAGGCACCATTAGCAGCTGCCCGCCGGCGCCAGACTCATCCACGCAAGTTCCCAAGTAGCCACCGTCGTGCTGAGGTTGTAGTTGGCAATCGATCGACGGCCCAGGCTGCCAAGTGAAGTGCAACACTCCACCACTCAATGAAATATCAGAAAACGGAAAACGACCCATGGGTGTCGCAATCGAAATCGACAGTTTTCCGTCGCGATGGGCGACATGGTACTCGACGGCGAGCGCCTGGCCGTCGGTCGGCTGGGTCATCATCCCCGACCACGTTCCGTCCGACAGGGCGTCCTGGGCGCTGGACCGAGACGGATGCACCAAGAAACCCATTAGTCCGATCGCCAACATGACACAGATGCGTTGCAACCTCGAGACCTCGGAGGGCTGGTGGATGGTGATCTGCTACAGGTGCGCCGGCGTCAGCAGGCCGTCGGCGATTTGGGCTATCTCTTCGGCTCGGACCCACCGCCGGCGGTAGACCGCGAGCTGTCCCTGGAGAATACGGCGTTCTGTTTCCTCGTGTGCTGCCATTTCCAGAGCCAAGCGGATGGCCATCGGGAGCCGGGCCAATCGGTAGCGCTCTCGTTCGGGCCGTGACCCGGCCCAACGGAAACAGGTTGACGCGTCACGGTGCCGGCTCAAAATGTCCACCGCCAGGTCTACCTGTGAATCAAACGCACCAAAGCGGTTGATCCGTGCCAGCAATACACCCGCCCCGCGGATGGCGTCACCGCCGGCCAGCACCGAAGTGCCACCGCTGTGAGGCACATACAGTCCCCAGGAGTCGCCCCAGGATCCTCCGCACAGTACGCGCACATCAGCCAGGTGCCTGCGCCCCACGGTAACCAGATCCGTGTTGTCCACAGCGAGACTGCGCCCCGGTCGAGCATCGAGCATCCGGTTGACCACACCACCCAAACGCCATCCGACCAGGCCGGCCCCCGCTGTGGCAACGGCGGCAATGCCTCCGGCCAAAGCGGTGGTTGCGGCCCCGATACCCGCCGTGGCTAGCCAAACCGTCCGCCGTCGCCGTCTGCCGAATTGATCGCCGTAGCGCCAGGCGGCGAACTCCGGCCTGAGTGGCTTGCCGATCCGGATCAGTTCGGTGCCATCCGAGAGCCGGGCCAGGCCAATGTTGCTCGTTGCAATCCGCAACGGTGATTCCCGATAGCGTTGCTCGCACTCTTCCACCGCTTCCCACCGTTCGTCGAGCGGTGCCAAGTTCCACTGGTCGCATTGACGGCACACGGTCCACAACCGCCCCAGGTGCAGGTCGAAGGCCAAGCGGCGGCCTACCGCCTGATACTTCAGGACCTGGTTCTTCCCCAGAAACGAGCCGCAAAACAGGCAGGTGCAGTACATACCGTGAAATATGGGAAATCCGCCCGCCGCAGGCTAGGGTCGCGCCGAACCCCAAGGCCGGATACCTTTGCTGGCCGCATCGATCTTCCACTTCCTCACGGAGTTGTTCCATGCACACCCGGTCCGCGCTGACGGTCATCCTCGCCGCCTCCTTCGTGGCGTGCCAACCGTCTGACGCCCCTATCTCAGTCTCGGTCGACCAATACGCCACGGTCCGGCTCACGGCCGACGTGAGTTCGTTGAGTGATAATCAACGCAAGATGCTGGAACTGCTCATCGAGGCATCGGAGGAGATGGACGCGATCTACTGGCAGCAGGCATACGGCAACCGTGACAGTCTGTTGGCGTCACTGGAGGGAGCAACCCGGGAATACGCCGAGATCAACTACGGCCCCTGGGACCGGCTCGCCGGCAACGAACCATTCCTTGACGGCGTGGGCGCCAAACCCGCGGGGGCGAATTTTTATCCGGCCGACATTACCAAGGAGGAAATGGATGCGGCTGCTCCCGAGGCCGGATCGATTCTCCGAAACCTGTACACCGTGGTCGAGCGCAACCAGGACGGCGAGTTATACGCCGTCCCGTTCTACTCGGCGTACGCCGAACCTACACGCCGGGCGGCGGCGAAGTTGGAAGAAGCGGCCATGCTGGCTGAGAGTAGCAGCTTCCGCAAGTATCTGGAGCTCCGGGCACAGGCGTTGTTGACGGATGAGTACCAGGCGAGCGATCTGGCGTGGATGGATATGACGGACAATGCTGTGGAGTTGGTGATTGGCCCCATCGAGACCTACGAGGACGAGTTGCTCGGCGCCAAGGCAGCGCACGAAGCGTATGTGCTGCTCAAGGACCTGGAGTGGAGCGAACGGTTGACCCGGGTGGCGGCGTTCCTTCCGTCCCTGCAAGAAGGGTTGCCGGTCGATGCGGCTTACAAGACAGAGCAACCTGGCACCGATGCGGACCTAGGTGCCTATGACGCCATCTACTACGCGGGCCAGGCCAACGCCGGTTCCAAGACCATCGCCATCAACCTCCCCAATGACGAAGCTGTTCAGCTAGAGAAGGGTACGCGGCGCCTGCAGCTGAAGAACGCCATCCGGGCCAAATTCGACAGGATCCTCCTGCCAATCGCCGAGGTCCTCATCGCCGAGGACCAACGTCAACACGTCACCTTCGACGCGTTCTTCGAAAACACCATGTATCACGAGGTAGCTCACGGACTGGGCATCAAGCACACCATCAACGACAGGGGGACCGTTCGAGAATCCCTGTTGGAACAGGCCTCCGCCCTCGAAGAAGGCAAGGCGGACGTACTCGGCCTCTATATGATCACCGCCCTCCACCGACGGGGGGAAATGGGCGAGCGGGACTTGCATGACAACTACGTAACCTTCCTGGCTTCGATTTTTCGTTCGATCCGTTTCGGCGCCTCCAGTGCCCACGGCCGGGCCAATGTCGTCCGATTCAACTTCTTCCAGGGCATGAGGGCCTTCACCCGGGACGAGGCCACCGGTACTTACCGGGTCGATTTCGACAAGACCGAGGAGGCCGTGGCCGAGCTGTCGCAGCGCATCCTGACCTTCCAGGGCGATGGAGACTATGACGGCGTCGTGGCCTTCATGGCGGAGATGGCGACGGTGGGTCCGGAACTTCAACGAGACCTCGACCGACTGGGCGAGGCGGGTATTCCCGTGGACATCGTGTTTGAGCAAGGGGCTGAAGTCTTGGGCCTGTAGCACCACGTGGGCTCGATACTACTTTAAGGATGCCACGTCAACGCATTGATTGACAAGCAGTTACATACGTCAGGCACTGCCCGACTCGCGAGCAGTCTTCTCCACGGTTTCCTTGATCTTGGCCAATAGCGTCTGCTCCCAAACGCCCGTTGACCGGCAGACGACTTCGCTATCGTGGCTGTAAGACCACTCGGCCTCGACGTGGATCTTGGAGTTGTCGGAACCGTCACTTTCCACTCTCACCAGCACGGCCACTCGGTCCGGGCCGATGATGGCGTTCTGCAGTGGGTCGGTGCAGTCGGCCCACCCGGCGGCAGCGGCCTGATCCACCGGCCTGACCTGAGTTTCGATCCAGCCGAACTGGCGGCGTAAATCCTCGATCGGCAGATCGTTACTGGCTAGTACCTTGACGGACGTGTGCCAGGTAACTGCTTCGGGAGCGGCCACCTCCACCATGCCGTCGGGCATCGGAGGGGCCGTCATGCCCGAGTAGTTGGGGGTGCACGCCGCTCCCAGTAAACAAAAGTGTGCCAGAGATCGTCGCATCGGCCATCCTCTAGTGTGTTGATCGGACCAGTGGCGAGCCGCCCAATGGCCTGGTAACGCCAGAATGGATAACGGGCTACCGCGCGCTGTCAATCGTCACGTCAACCCGGCTAGACCGCCTCATTCCAGTACGGTAACCGCCCAAACGGGATTCAGGTTTCTCCGTCGTGGGCAGCAGCCGTGGTCAATAGCCGTGGTGGTATCCTCACCCCTCAATCTCACCGCTGGCGCATTTGCGCCCCTCCGTGACGCAAAATAGGCCTAGAAGGCCACCATGCGACGCCCGATTATTGAGCCGGTATTCGGCTCTTCGGCTCATCCTCGGGAGGTCATCATGTCCGCACGTCACCTTCGTATCGTCCTGGCGTCAACCATTGTCGTCTTTGCCGCCTCGGCTTGTACCGCCGCTACTGGTCCGTCCGACACAGCCAATCTGGACGCGACCGAGACCGCGCCGCTGGAAGAGCACCAAGGCTCCGACAGCATTCGCGCAACGGATATGGTCCCGATGCACACCGAGCACCAGGGATCGGATTCATAGGGAAAGAACCAGCTTAGAAAGAGCGCCAGCCTAGAGGAAGCACCAACCTAGGCCGACCGGCGGCGGTCTATGCCGTGCCGCCGGTCACCGCTCCGCTCGACCCAGTCACGTTCGCCGCGAACGCCCGGTTCGACTTTGGCCGGGTCC
Organism: Gemmatimonadota bacterium; assembly: GCA_039656035.1. Lineage (GTDB taxonomy): Bacteria > Gemmatimonadota > Gemmatimonadetes > Gemmatimonadales > GWC2-71-9 > N074bin45. The sequence goes on along the minus strand of JBDHMR010000085.1, from coordinate 1,138 downwards.
ACCGGCAACCCGCTCCACCGGTTGCCCAACTTGAGCCGTTCCGTCACCCGACAAGTGTCACAGGTCGCCGTGACGGTGGGGACGCCGCGCTCGGACCCCAGGTATTGCAGCCTCACGAAATTCAGGCATTGGGCGCACTTCACGTTGAAGTAGGCCATGGAGCTTTGGCACTGGAGACGGAGCATGCTGCTCTCCTTGCTGCGCGAGCCGTGGAAGGTAGGCGCAATGTGGCTCGTTGGACTGGCTGATGGCAAGTGGAGATGACGGGCGGCCAATGCCCCCGGGGCCTCGCCGTCGTTGCTGCCATAGCAGGGGGGGGACTCGAACCCCCGACCTCAGCATTATGAGTGCTGCGCTCTAACCGGCTGAGCTACCCTGCCCTGTCAGATGTCGGATGTCAGCTATCAGACAGGTAAAGGCTGGCATCTGACATGAAGGCTGACAATCCTAGCCGCGCCCTCACCCCCGGTCAACCCGGTCACGGTACCAGTCGGTAGAGGAACTCCCCGTCGCGGATCATGCCGTACGATTCCCGCGCCAGCCGTTCCTGCGTCGTGGAGTCGTGCTCGATGGCCTGCGCCATACGCGTAAGTGAATCGACGACGCGTTCCAGCTCGGCGATGCGGGCCCGCTCGCTCCGCTCCGCCTTCCGCAGTTGGTACCACGACCAGGTACCGTGTTCGCCCCCCTGCACCACGAAGAACAGTGCCAGCACCGCTACCAACCAGACGAGCCGCCGCCGGGTCATAGCCCGTACAGGTCCCGGCCGGGGTAGTGCCCGATGTCTTCCAGTTCCTCGGACAGCCGGAGCAGCTGATTGTACTTGGCCACGCGATCGGTACGGCTGGCGCTCCCGGTCTTGATCTGCCCGACTCCGGTGGCCACGGCCAGATCGGCGATGAAAGTGTCTTCGGTCTCGCCCGACCGGTGCGACACTACCACGCCGTAAGAGCTGGCCTTGGCCAGTTCGATGCACTGCAGCGTCTCGGTGAGCGTTCCAATCTGGTTGACCTTGATCAGAATGGCGTTGGCCACCCCCTCTTCGATCCCGCGTACCAGCAAATCGACGTTGGTACAGAAAATGTCGTCGCCCACCAGTTGCACTTTTTCATGCAACCGCTCGGTGAGGAGCGCCCAT
>JBDHMR010000084.1:0-6420 GCA_039656035.1 Gemmatimonadota bacterium | reverse complement strand
GCTGGTGAACACCGGGTGGACCGGTGGTCCGTACGGCGTGGGCAGCCGCATGAAGTTGAGCCATACGCGCGCCATGGTGCGCGCCGTTCTGGCTGAGCAGTTGAACAACGTCGACTACGTGACCGACCCGAACTTCGGCTTCGACGTCCCGACCTCGGTGCCTGACGTGCCGTCAGACGTGCTACGACCGCGTGAGACTTGGTCCGATCCGGCAGCGTATGACGCGCAGGCCAGTAAACTCGCCGGTATGTTCCGGGAAAACTTCGCCGTGTTCGCCGATCAGGTCTCCGCCGAGAGTCGGAACGCCGGACCCACCGGGTAATGAACCGGCTGGATGGGGAGGCGGGCCCCGCCTTCGAGGTCATCCGCGACCCCCTGTGGGACAACATCAGGTTGGACGAAGCCGCCATCGCCGTGCTCGATTCACCGGCGATGCAGCGGCTGCGGTACGTCCGCCAACTGGGCCACGCCTTCCTGGTCTATCCCGGCGCCACCCATAGCCGGTTCGAGCACGCCCTCGGCACCTACCACCTGACCAAGCAGGCCCTGGGCATTCTGGCCGAGCGGGGCGAACTCCGGGACGTCAGCCCAGACGATCACCTGGCCACCCGCCTGGCGGCCCTGCTGCACGACATCGGACACTACCCGTTCTCGCACAGCCTCGAAGAAGCAGGTTTCCTGCACCACGAACACCTGGGCGTCGCCAAACTCCACCAGGGCGATCTGGCCGATCGACTGGCAAGGTTCGGCGTCCCCGACCTGGCCACACGGGTTGGGGACTTGATAGAAGGCTCCAGCCGTAATCCCCTCGCGGGCCTAATTTCGGGAACGCTCGACCTCGACAAGATCGACTACCTGAGCCGAGACGCCCGCATGTGCGGCGTTCCCTACGGCAACGTGGACGTGGATCGCCTGCTGGCGTCGCTGACGCTGTGCCGGACGGACGATCGCGGCACCGTTGTCGGTATTCACGAGAAGGGACTCAGCGCCCTGGAATCGCTGCTGTTCGCCCGCTACCAGATGTACCGCAACGTGTACTGGCACCACGCTGTCCGGGCCGCGACCTGCATGTTCAAGCGCGCCGTCAGGGCCGCGATCGATAGCGGCGGGTTGACGACTGAGTTCATAGCCGATGCCAACGATGGTGCCATAACCGAGCGCCTGCTCGCAGCCGACACCACCGGCCTGGCGACCGCGGTGTACCACCGCCGGTTGTTCAAACGGGCTGTCGATATCCCCGGCAATCAGCTCCCGGCGGAGACCCAGCCCTGGGTGTGGCAGGACGTGGCCCTCAGGGAACGGGTTGAGGACGCGATGGCGCGGGAATTGGGCCTGGAGCCCGGAGAACTGCTATTGGACCTCCCGGCCAGGCAGGCCATGTTCGGTGTGGACCTGCCACTCAAGACCCGTTCGGGCGCCGTCGAGTGGCTGACCGATGCCAGCCGTTCCGGCGAACTCGGCTTGGCCGGGGTGGCTGAACAACTGTACCACAGCGCCCAGCGGCTGCGCGTGTTCGTCGCCCGGCCGGTCGCGTTGAAGGGTGATGCGGTTTTGGGGGTGGTGACGTTGCCCGAAGAAGAAGTGGCGCACCGGCTGGAATCTGGCGAACCCATGATACGCCCCTAGACCTTTCTTGCTCGCTCCAGCCACTAGCGCCCTCGGCACCCGACCCGCTCCTGGATATATTGAGAACGAGGCCTGAGGACACCGTCACTGACTGAGAGCCGGTTGATGCCACCAATTCGCGGGCGATATCGTCCTACTGTAAAAACCGACACGTCGCAGCGTGCGCTCGAGTTGCAAGCGTCTGTGCTCAGGAAACTGTCACCTGCGGCAAGACTCGACTTGGCTATCGAGATGAGCGCCACGGCCCGTGAGCTTCTTCGCTCCCGACTCCAGCAGGCCCATCCTGAATGGTCTCAGCAGGCGCTCGAGCGAGAGATGCTGCGATACATTATCCCTGAAGCACCACTGACACGCTCGAGTCCGTGACGGCGGCCGACCTGTTCCGCCGGATGGTCGCGGCTTTGGAGACCGCCGGAATCCCCTACATGCTGACTGGCTCCTTCGCCAGCTCCTATCACGGTGTCCCACGCGCCACCCAGGACATCGACCTGGTGATAGCACCAACCAGGGAGCAGCTCACACAACTCCTGGCACAGCTTCCCCGCACGGAGTACTACGTGGACGAGGACGCTGCGTTCGACGCCCTGGCGGGAGAATCGCAATTCAACGCCATCGACCTATCGACGGGGTGGAAGATCGATTTCATCTGTCGCCGAAGCCGCGCGTTCAGTAAGATGGAATTCGAACGACGCGTGCTAGCGGACTTGGATGGCTCCCCGCTGTTCATCGCAACCGCAGAAGATGTGGTGCTCGCCAAGCTGGAATGGGCCAAGTTGGGCGGATCGCAGCGGCAGATGGAGGACGTGGCGGGACTACTTCGGGTACGCAGCGGAGACCTGGACATGGCTTACATCATGAAATGGGTTGCCGCGCTCGATCTCGAAAACGAATGGCTAGCGGCTCAACGTGCAGCTGGCGGGAATCCCCGGTCCACGTGAGCCGCTTGTGGACCGTTGATGCAGGTACTCATCAAGGGCGGATGGGAATCTAGGAGGCGGGCGCCGATGCCGCCCGGAACTCACCACTCGGCGCATCGACCGAATCGATCTGCACCACGATAGCTGTGATGTTGTCCAGGCCGCCACGGTGGTTGGCCTCGGCGATCATCAGGTCGACCCACTCCTGCGGGGTGCCCTCGCCAGACAGGATTTCGGTCAACTGTTCGTCTTCCAACATTCCGGTCAATCCGTCCGACGCCACTAGCAGAAGATCATCGGTACGCAGATCGCCGAAGTAGACATCGGGGACCACCTCAGCGCCGGCGCCCACACAACGGGTGATCACGTTGCTGTATGGATGGACCCGCGCCTGCTCCGGGGTGAGCAACCCGGCGTCGACCTGCTCCTGCACATAGGAGTGGTCTTTGGTGACCTGCAGCATGCTGCCGTCTCTCAGCAAGTAGGCCCGGCTGTCCCCGACTTGCCCGATGATGTACCGGCCCGGGAGCAGGGACACCATCGTGGCGGTGGTCCCCATGCCGCGCTTGTCCTGCTCGGACAGAGTCCGCTCGAAGATGGCGGAGTTGGCGGCGACGACGGCCCGCTGCACCCGCATCATCGCTTCCTCGTCGGGAATGCCCCTGAGGCTGCCGAGTTCGCGGGAGATGATCTCCACCGCCATCTCACTGGCCACCTCACCGGCCGCGTGGCCACCCATGCCGTCGGCCACGATGAACAGTCCCCGGTCGGCCAACATCAGGTAGTTGTCTTCGTTCCCGGCGCGGACAACTCCGACGTCGGTGCGCGCGGCGCAAGTGAATCGCATTATGGCGTTACCGCCCACCAAAAAGGAAAAGCGCTGCCACCGCTGCGGCGGCAATGACCATGGTCACCAGAAGCCACCGCCCGCTTCCCGACTTTGGCGGTGAAGCCACCACCTTGGGAACCGAGGAGTTCGGCGTGGCACCCACCCCCGCCGGGGTAGCCCGCCGGGGCGGGGGCGGTACGCTCCCCAGCGCCGGCACCACCGCGGTCTCCGGCTGGCTCTGTACGGCCAACCCTTCGGCGGGGTCGAACAACATCGGCACTTCACCAACGGCAATGGTGGATCCCGGTGACAATGGTATTTCATCCTCGACGCGGACACCATCGACAGTTGTCCCGTTGGTCGACCCCGAGTCGGACAGCACCCAGACTTCGTCCCGTAGCTGGAGCTTGGCGTGAGCCTGGCTCACGCTTTCGTGGTCCACCACGATATCGTTGTAGTCCGCCCGGCCGATATTGGCCACCGGGACGTTCACGGTGAACCGCTCGCCCTTCAGCGGCCCCTTTCTGACAAGCAGCGTGGCCAGAATCGTTCTGCCTGCTCCCGCGGCCTTGGGCTTCAGAGTGGCCGGATCGAACGCGGGCATGCCCATCATGGTGTTGTTGAGACGCGCCGCCGCGCCTGGTGGTGGCGTAGCAGCTCGCGGCGGCGCCGTTGGCCGCGGTGGCGCGGCGGGCTCGGACTCCTCGGCGTAGAACCGAAATTCATCGTCACCGATGCGCAACACGTCAGCGCGGACCAGGACCCGGGAACCTGCCACCCGTTCTTCATTGACGAAGGTACCATTGGTGCTCGAGTCGTTCAGTACGTAGCCTTGCGGCGTCGGCAGGATTTGCGCGTGCCGGCGGGACACTTCGCCCGAGGTGACGACGATATCAGACACGGCGTCGCGCCCAAAGAACATGCCTTGCTCGCCAACGGCGTACTCGCGGCCGTCGGTGAGACAAACCAGGCGCCCGCCTGTCAGCGGGTTGAGTGGAACCGGCACCTCACGGCCGACCGGCCCACCCAAGCCAGCCAGGTCGGCGACTTTGATGTGTTGGGTACTTCCTACCTTGGCCGCTTCGACCACGAGGATGTCCTGAGAGCCGACCGTGATCTTGTCGCCGTGAAGTACCGGTGTCGGATCGGCGCCGAGCTTGACGCCATTGACGTACACCTCGGCAGACGGGTCCCCCAACTGGACGGCCACGGACCCGTCGCTCACCGCCTTGACCAGAGCGTGCCGTGGCAGCACGCCCTCGTTGGTCAGGCGGATGGAACAGTCGTCGGCGGATCCGAGCACCAGCCATTCGGTGCTCACGGGATACTGCCGGCCATCTATCTCCAGTCGGATCATCTCTCCTGCAGGTCCTTGGATCGGGGGATTCCTAACGTACCCGCAGCCTTTTTGAGGCGCAAGCGAGGCCCGCCAACACTAGCCACTCGATTCCACCACAGTTTGGGCCACCGTTTCGGCCGTATCATCCTCCAGGTCCTTGCTCCCCTGTCTGAGCCAGGAGTAGAACACCACGCCCCCGAACGCCAGGGTGAAGTAGCTCAGAATGGCCCGCCAGATGAGGGTGTAGAGCGGCACCAACGGACCGGGAACGTACACCGACATCACCAGGGCGGAGGTGACCTCCGCAACCCCTGAGGCCCCAGGCGTAGGGGCAAAATAGAGCAGGAACATCACCAGTGTCTGAACCAGCAGAATGTCCACGAACTGGGCTTCGATGCCGATCGCCCGCAGGGCAACGTATCCCGCCAGCAACTTGTTGGCGTGCGACGGCGCCGAGAGGATGACACACCATAGCAGGGCCAGCCACCCCTTGGGCGTATTGAATTTTACCACGCTCTCGTGGGCCTGGTCGATCCCAGTCCGGAATTTCTCCAGCCGGTCCGCCACCCGGCTGCTCTTGCTGCTCACCCGATCCGCCAGCCAGTGCAGGAGGTCTCGGGCCAACCGTGGGAAGACGATGACCGCCACCAGCAGCACACCCAGGCCGGCGAAGATCGACAGACTCCCCAGAAACAGGTCGTAGAGCGACAGCCCGAGGAGGTCTCCCTTATCTCCCAGAGACTTGCCGGCGCCCAGGAAGATGGCTAACGGCCCGGCGATGGCGAAGAAGGCAACCGTGGCGATGAACGACATCAGCGTCCCCGTCATCGCCACCGGTACCGGGATTCCGTACCGCTTCATGGTATAGACCATCATTGGCGCCGCGCCAGACTGGAAAGGCGTGAGGTACGCGGCCCACGCGCTCATACCGCCGGCCAGGATCATGCCCTTGAGCGGTGGATTGGGGAAGATATGGCGCACCACCACCCACAACCGGAGCCCGCCCCCGATCCAGTCCATCGAGGCCAGCACCATCCCGACCAGGATCCACTCCCAATGGATGGTCCCCAACGACCGGAAGAAGGCGGGAATGTTGCCGGTGTAGAACAGCACCGCGGCGAACCCCGCCAGCGAGATAGCGGCGAAGATTTCGAAACCCCTGAGGAGGAGTTTCGGTGAAAGGATATTGCCTTTAGCCATGGAGGGCTGAAAACTAGCCCCGGGATGGGTGGGAGGCCACTCGCCACCAGCCACTTGCCACCAGCCGATTACCTTCCATCATGCACCCCGGTTCCGCCATCCGCGTCGTCAACGCCCGGATCCACAACCTCAAGGGCGTGACGATCGATCTCCCGCACCGCCAACTGATCGTAGTCACCGGCCCTTCTGGGTCGGGCAAGAGCAGCTTGGCGTTCGACACTCTCTACGCCGAGGGGCAGCGGCGCTATATCGAATCGCTGTCCACTTACGCTAAGCAGTTTCTCGAACGCATGGCCAAGCCGCCAGTCGACTTGCTCGAGGGATTGGCCCCGGCCGTGGCTATCGAACAGCGCAACCCCGCCGTCTCCAGCAGGTCGACGGTTGGCACCGCTACCGAAGTGTACGATTTCATGCGGCTCCTCTGGGCCCGAGTGGGCACCACCTGGTGCCGGCGCTGTGGCGAACTGGTCCGCCGGGATACGCCCCAGGCCGCGGCGGACACCGCGCTG
>JBDHMR010000083.1:0-6426 GCA_039656035.1 Gemmatimonadota bacterium | reverse complement strand
AGTCGCAGATTGGGCGACACCACGATGTTTGCTTCGGGTATGTCGACGGCCTGGAATCTCTCGCCCGTAATGGTCAGGGTGGCCGGCTCCGTCTTGCTGGGCACCAAGGGGGACGACCCGCTGATGGCGATCGTCCCGGAGCCGGACCGCGCGTGCCCTTCGACTCGCAGCCCGCCGGCCCGGTCCCCCGTGGCTACGAGTTCGACATCTTCCAGGGTGATACCCAAGTCCGGCACGAGGATCTCGCCGTCTTGGTACCTGGCCTCACCGATCACAATCGGCTCGCTCACCGTACCCGAAAAGGTCACGTCGGCCATCACTCTCCCGGTGGCCTTGGTAATGGAAGGATCGAGAGCGCGCATGAGGCTCACGTCGGCGATACGAGCGGCAAGGCTACCCGTGAGTGGCTGATGGGCCAACGTGTCAGTGACCCGGCGATATGTTGGGAGAGCAGCTTCGATGTCGATTGTGCCGATGTCCTCGCCGCTCGGGAGAGCAAGCACGATCGAAGTCGTGCCCATCCAGCCGGCCGTATCGATGGTTGAGCGAAGGACTACCGGCTGGTAGTCGACCGTTTGACGATCGAGCCCGAGCGGATAGCTGATCTCTCCAGGACCAACGGTCAAGGCAATATCCGCATCGAGCGCCCCATCGGAATCGGCCGAGGCGTAGATGGCGCCGTCGATGGCGCCGCTGATCGACACACCCTCGGGAATGAAGGGACCGAGCAGTGCCACCGGCACCGCGGTCAGGTTGGCCTGGGCGGACCACGGCTCGGTTCTGTGCCAGGTACCTGCTCCACACACGGACGAGTCATCCGCGGCGAGACACAGCGAATCGACGCGGGCAGAGGAATCGGAGATCGTCAGAGATACGGGCGACGCCAGCGACCAGTCACCGATGTCGACCTGGGCCACGTCGAGACGATCTATCTCTCCGTGCCAGGCTCCGTCGATCAACCGGCCGGCCAAGTCTAGCGTCAGATCACCGCGGGGCGCATCGAGCCGGACGGCGACGGAGTGGTCCGGAGAAGTGCCCTTGGCGTGCAGCGAGGCACTGTCGATCACGATAGCGCCAGAGGAAAACGCCGTGACGGCCAGGTCGACAACCCCGCTGGGCGTGCTGTCGATCTCAACCTCGATGACCCCACGGGCTCGAGCAACCGACATGCTGTCCATGCGAACCCCATCGGCGAACAGCTCGGCGTCGATCCGAACAGCGGTACGCGACCCCGCCATGATTCCTTCGCCACGCACCACACCGGCCCACCGCGGATGCAAGGCTGCCAGGTCGGGAACGTCGAGCGAAAATTGCCCGCCGACGCTGTCGGCCCATTGGCCGGAAGCATCGAACCGAGCCGCTCCCCACGTGAGCCAGCTCTCCTCGACCATCACATCGCTACCACGGAGCTCACCCTGCACGTAGCCACCAAGGGGTAGGTTGCGAAGCTGTCCGTACAGACTGTCCACCACGACCGCGGCCCGCGGTGTGCCATCGACCAGTCGCCCGTGACTTCGGCCATGAAGCGTAACGGTACCGGGCCATTCGGTGGAATCGGGTAGCAGTGGCGCCGGCACCACGCTGTCGAGCGAGACAGTGACATCCCACGCCACTGCGGGGGTCCAGTCAATCGAACCGGCGACACGGGCTCGGCCACCCAGGACGTCGGCTCGGGCTTCCTCGAATTCGAACCCCGCCGTGGTGCCCCGGCCCACCAGATGAACGTCGCTCGGTGGCAGCCGCGGTCCGGTGGCGTTCACGGTCGCCTCAACGCGGTAGCCGTCGAGGGCGCCGGCGGTTTCGGCGTCGAGGTTCATGCGGCCGGGCCACGCCTGGGCATCGCCGAACAACTCGCCGTAGGCCAGGCTATCGGCTTGAAGGGTCACATCCCACCGTACCACCGGCAGCCAGGTTAGCGCGCCGGACATATCCATCCTGCCGTCCAGCACCTGAGTGTGGACCCGTTCCAGGGTAATGCCTTCCAGCGATCCGTCCCCGGTAAAGCTCAGATGCGCTTCCGGAACGGAAGAGCCGACTAGGTGGGCACTGCCGTCCGCCCGGTATTGGTCAGTGGAACCGGCCGCCTCCAGGTGTATTTGGTCCAGCTGCACTGCCCCGGGCACCAGCACCGTGCCGCCGTCGACCACGACTCGGCCGAATTCGATGGGGAACGGCAGGCGGACTGTGGCCGAGTCGGTGGAGGTGTCTGGCGAATCGTCGTTGGTGTCGGAGGCCGTGGTATCGATGACGATCCCCAGGCCGGTAACCGTGAGCTGGTCGATGACTAGCCGCCGGCCAAGCAGAGCCCGTGGACTCCAGGTCAGATCCGCCTGCTCGACGGTCAGCCCTACACCTGACACCTCCAGCCGGACTCCATTCAAGTGGAGCGGACCGAGGAGCCGGCCACGAACATCAGCCACCGAAAGCGCCACCGACGCCGGCAGCCTGGGGAGCACGACGCCGACAACGATCCTGGCTCCGGCTTCCGTAGCCACCAGGAAAAGCGCGCTGCCCACTACGACGAGCAGCAGGCCGATCAGGCCGGTTACCAACCACCGGAAGAGACGGCGTTTGGCGGCCATCAGAAATCCGGCCCCAAGGTGATGTGAATACGGCGGGGATTACCTGCCAGTGACAGTGCCCATGCCAGGTCGAGGCCTATCGGGCCGATGGGCGAACGCCATCTAACCCCTACCCCGGCTCCCTGAAAGAGCTTGATGTCGTTGAAGCCGAGGAGTGCGTTGCCTGCGTCATAGAAGGTGGAGGCGCCGAAATCGCCATAGAAGAAGTAGTTGAGTTCCGCGGATACCACGATGAGTACATCACCGCCGGTGACGTTGCCGGCGGGGTCGGTTGGTCCGAGCGACAGGAACTCGTACCCCCGGACGCTGCGATCGCCACCGGTAAAGAACCGCGCGGTGGGCGGCAACTCGGAGAGTTTGCTGGTCATGATGACGCCCAACTCCGCTCGGGTTATTACCCGGCCATTCCCAAGAAACGAGACGATGGCCTTGGCGGGCACCGTGAGCTCGAGAAAGGTAGCGTCCGCCAGCAATCCGTCGACGGCACCTCGGGCTAGAATCCCGACCTGCGTGCCCTTGGTGGCGAAGATGTTGTTGTCGGCGACGACCCGAGTAAGGTTGGTGCTGGCGATGACGAGGTTGGACGTCCCCGTGTCGACGACCCCCACTACGTAATCTTCATGGGAATACGACAGAGAGAGTGTTTGCCGCCACCTTCCGATCGTACGGCTGAGGTCGCTCCCCAGAACGAACTTGTCGGTCTTATAGGATACCGGATCGAGCAGCGCAAATCCGGTGAAGAACTCGAGCAAGGTCGTGAGAGGATAGATCGGCGGAATCGAATACCGCGCCGACATGCTCTTCTCGATGCTGGATACACGGAGGTTGAGGTTGGCGTGGTGTCCCTTGGCGTTGAGACGCCGGAAGTCGGCGTTGAGGGTCACCCGAAGATTGGTGTTGGTCCCGTAGCCCACGCCAACGTTGAAATGCTGGGCCGCGCGTGTGGTCAGCACGATTGCGACCGGGATGGCCAGCCCTTGGGCGGAGTCGCGCATGGCTCGCACTTCGACTTGGGAGAAGTACGACGTCCCGGAGAGCCGGGCCTGAATCTCCCGCAGTTGCCGCATATCGAAAGGTTCACCGGGGATGATGTCGATATAGCCCTGGAGAATCCGCCGGTCGACCGCGTTCTGTTCCAGCCGCACGTCCCCGAATTGGTACTGCGGGCCGGTCGAAAGATCGAGTACGATGTCGGCTGTCTGCCGCTGACGGTCGACCCGGATCTGGGCCGTGTCGAACGCGGCGTCGAGGTAGCCACGATCGAGCGCGGCTTGGGCGATGGCGGTCTTGCCGGCAGTGTACCGGGCGTGGTCCAGAGTATCGCCCGGCGCCAGCGGGAATGCGGTGACCGCCTGTTGAATGACGGAGTCCTGCCGGCCCGGACCGGTTACCCGGATCGCGACACCGCCGATCATTGTTTCGGGGCCTGGATCGATGTCGAACCGGGCCACCCACCGGTCGCCGGTCGTCAGGTCACTGGTGATGGTGGGCTGATAGTAACCGAAGGGTTGCAGCGCCCGCTCTATCTGGTCGGGTGCCCGGGCGTACAGGCGGCGGATGCGCAGGGTGGAGACCGTGTCGCCCGACTGGGCGGCGGTCGAGAGCGACAACAAAGACTCTACGTTGTCACGTAGTTCGCCGGTGATCCCCTCGACTTCCAGGCGGACGCGGGCTGTCTGTGCCGCCACCCCGGCCGGCGCCGCCATAACCAAGGCGGCACCGAGCCACAAACTGCTACGCCCCATGAGCGCGTCGGGCGCCGCGAATTCGCCGACACCATGGTTCCAATCCACACTGTCGCAAAGAATGTCCGCCTGTCACGAGTACGATCAGTACTGATGGTCAGTGAGGATATTAAAGGAATAGGAGCCGGATTGCATCGCCGGACGATCAGCAGCCCCCCACCTTTTCTTTCTTCTTCCGTGGACCGGCCGAGGGCAGCATCGGAGGCGGCGCCTTTACTGTGGCGCTGACCGCCGCCCCGGAGAAGAAGGCGGGATGGACCCACTCGCAGACCACGGCCAACAGCTTGGGTGTCACGGTATCGTCCAGTTCCAGTAGGACCTCGTTGCCGTGCCGCGTACCGCGGATGAGACCACGATCACGCATGGTGGCGAGGTGGCCGGCCATAGTGGACTGGGGCCAGCCCAGTTCCTCGACCAGTGTTTTCTGGGTGGCTTTGCGCCCGTTGGCCAGGCTGCAGGCGAGTTGGATGCGAGAGGGGTGGGCCAGCCCCTTGAAAATGCGGGCCGCGCGGTACAGATCGCCCACGGAGTGGACCTGTATGATGGCTTCCTTCATCGTTATTTCCCCATATCCGGAAACATCGATATCCTCCAGTGCCCCTGGCCTCCATAGAACCACAGGGGAGATAGGATTCACCCTGAAATGGCACCCTGAAACAACCACGAACAAGCCTTCATGAACCCGCCCGGAGCTTGCAACCTGACCCGGGAGCCTCCAAACTGCTGCGCGCAGCCAAATCTCACTGAGGAGCTCTTGATGCCGAATACTCAGCCCAAACCGCCCCAGCTGTACACTGAATTCGTGGAACGTTATCCCGACCTGGCACGAGCCTGGGAGGCCATTGCCGACGCCGGACGCAAGGGGCCGCTCGACGACAAGGCGGCCCGCCTGGTGAAGCTGGCGGTGGCCGTTGGCGCCGGACGTGAGGGCGCCGTCCACGCCAGTGTCAGAAAGGCCCTGGCGATGGGCATTCAACCGGAGGAAATCGAGCAGGTAGTGGCCCTGGCGGCCGGAACGCTGGGGCTGCCCTCGGCGGTGGCGGCCTATGGCTGGGTTCGTGACATCGTCGACGCGGATAACGACTGACCATGGCTCCGCGGCTGAGCGCCGGCCTGGCAGTGATGGCGCTGCTGGGCTGTTCGCCCGAGACGGTGGCTGATAGGGGAGACGAAGCTGCGACACCCTCGGTCGAGGAGCCGATGCCGCTGTATGACGCATCGGTCCTGGGTTCGTTCTCCCGCACCATCACCACCGATTCGGCCGACGCGCAGGCGTACTTCACTCAAGGGATCGTGTTGATGTACTCCTTCACTCCGGCCAACGCGGTCAACGCCTTTCGCGAAGCCGAGCAGCGCGATCCCGACTGTGCCATGTGTTACTGGGGTGAGGCCTGGACGCTGGGTCCGTATCTCAACGCCAAGATGGACGGTGAGGACGTGCCGCGCGCCTACGAAGTAATTCAGTGGGCCGGCGAGCTGGCAAAGGACCACACGTCGCTAGTCGAGGCCCGGCTGATCGAGGCAATGTCCCAGCGCTATGAACCCACCCACGATTCCACCACCCGGGCCAGTCTGGATTCGGCCTACGCCAAAGCCATGGCAGCCGTGTATCGGGACTACCCCAACGATCTCGACGTCGGCGTGCTCTACGCCGAGTCGCTCATGTTGCTGGAACCCCGACGCGGCACGTGGGACATCGACAAGCCGGCCGTGCGGCGCATCCATCAGGTACTCGAGGCCGTGCTGGCCCAGGACATCCGTCATCCCGGCGCCTGCCATTTCTACATCCACGCCACCGAGCCCACCAGCGAGCCGGGCAAGTCGGAAGCCTGCGCCGAGTTCCTGGGCGACGCCATCCCCGGCGCCAGCCACGTCGTTCACATGCCGTCCCACGTCTACAATAGGATCGGGCGATGGAATGACGCCGTGCGCGCCAACATTCGGGCCTACCACACCGACCAGAGAGCCGCCTGGAACCAGGGCTTTGCCATCTACCCGTCGCACAACCTGCACATGCTGGTGTTCTCGGCGTCCAACGCCGGACAGGGCGCCATCGCCGTCCAGGCCGGCAAAGACTACGGCAAACTGGAGTCGGGGGC
>JBDHMR010000082.1:0-6789 GCA_039656035.1 Gemmatimonadota bacterium | reverse complement strand
GCATACCCCCTTCTCCATTGGACTCGGGGACGCGGTCTTCACCAAGGACCTGCACTTCTGGATCAACGAATTCGCCATGACCCTGTTCTTCCTGGTCATCGGTCTCGAAGTCAAGCGGGAGATTGCCGAAGGAGTTCTCTCGAACGCACGCCACGCCGCGCTCCCGCTGGCGGCCGCTCTGGGAGGGATGGTGCCCTTCACGGCTGGGGCGTTCCCATGGCCACCGACATCGCCTTCGCGGTTGGCGTGCTCATGATCATTGGCAACCGGATTCCTCCGGCTCTTCGTGTGTTGCTGCTGGCGTTGGCCATCGTGGACGACATCGGTGCCATCCTGATCATTGCCGTGTCGGCCCGGTGCCAAGTACCTCGTTCCCACGGTACTGGTCTGGGCCGGGCTGTATCAGATCGGGATTCACCCCACGCTCGCGGGCGTCATAGTGGGGCTCATGGCGCCGGTCAAGCCGTGGTACGGCCGCCTCGGGTTCCTGCGCGTGGCGCGTGAGGCGATCAACGAATTCGAACATCTGGCCAAGGAGCAAGGCGCGCCCGACGAGCAGCTGGTCGGTCCGCTGCGCAAGCTGTCCTTTGCCGCGCGGGAGGCTGTATCTCCAGTCGTTCGCATGGTCGCCAGCATGCACAGTGTCGTGTCCTTCGTAATCGTGCCGCTCTTCGCACTGGCCAATGCGGGCGTAAATTTCAGCGGCGTCGATTTTAGCCAGGAGGGTGCGTGGGTCATCTTCCTTGGCGTATCCGGCGGCCTCGTCGTGGGCAAGCCGATTGGCGTGCTGGTATTCTGCTGGATCGGTGCCAAGTTGAATCTGCTGGAGATTCCCCGTGACATCGGATACCGGGGGCTGCTGGTCGTCGGCGCCGTCGCGGGGATCGGGTTTACCATGGCCATCTTCATCGCCGAATTGGCCTTCAACAATGCCGGTCACCTGGCCATCGCCAAGACTGCTGTCCTGGGCGCCAGCGTGTTGGCCGCCGTTGGGGGAATCGTTCTCAGCCGGATGTTTTATCCGGGCGAGAAGGCGGTAGGGCAGTAAGGCGGTCAGTTGCTCTGCTGGGCCGCGAACGCGTCCAGCCGGTCCAGGAAATCGTCGCGCCCGGTGCGTGTGATGAAAAACGTGTAGGCGCCGACAGCTCGCTCCACTTCCATTAAATCCACCAGGAAATCGTAGGATGAATTGGCTGCGTCCAGGTCGGCGAGGAGGCTGTTGTTCTGGGCGTCGATCAAGTCGGTGATCGAGGCGGACCCTCGGCTGTATGTGTCGCTGACCAGGTCGAGGTTGATTTGGGCTGCCCTGGTTGATGTCCGGGCCAATCCTATATTGGCGTAGGACGCGCCCATCTGGTGCATGGCCGCGCGCACCCGCTGCTCCACCCGGTCGGCTGCGGCTGCACGCCGCGTCTGCAAATCTTCCAGGTCGAGTTCGGCTTGTGACTTGGCTGCGCTTCTGGCGAAGCCGGTGAACAGCGGATAGGAGAGCTGCAGGCCTACCCCCCACCCGAGATCGTTGGGCACGATTCCGCTCCCCGGTGGCGGTGTGGACCCGGCGCCGCTCTTGGCCCAGATGTTCGTCGTGTTGGCCAACAGCGCCAGGTCGGGGACGAAGAAGGCCCGTTTGGTGGCGGTCAAACCCCTTGATTGTGCCGCGATCGCCGCATCGAACTGCCGTAACTCCGGTGAACCCAGTATGGCCTCCTGGGCCATGAAGTCGCGGAACACGCGGAACGCCGCCTGGCCGGCTAGGTACGGCTGCAGCCGTGGCTGATTGGTGATGACCTGCACGTCTTCGGGCTGGACCTCGTCCGTGAGGAACGATTCCTCGAGCGGGCGGCGGAGAATCCGGTTGAGCTCGATCTCCACGATGTTGCGCAGGCTGTTGGCCGTGATGACTTCCTGCCTGCTCCGGGCGATTTCACTTTCCCAGCGCGCCACCTCTCCTGCCGCCGCGGTCCCTGTGGACCGGCGCACTTCGGCCACCTCGAGGTTGGACCGACTCACCCGCAAGTTGTCCTGAACGACGCGTTCGATGGTCTTGGCTCTAAGCACCGTCAGGTAGGTTGTGGCCGCCTGGAGAATGACGTTCAGCCGCACTTCGTCACGCCCTTGCACCCGACCCTCCTGGAGGTGTTTCTCGATCCCGTAGTCGGCCCAGGCCCTCTCGGAATAAAGGCGCTGGACCAACGTCGCCGATCCGGCGACGGACCGCTCCGGCTGGCGCCCGAAACTGGACGCCGCGCGATCGGCATCGATCACCAATGCGTCCACGCCGAAATCCACCTGGGGGAGCAGCGGCGCTCTAGAGCCGCGGACCCGTTGCTCACCCGCAGCCACCACGAGTGCTTGAGCAGCCAGATCCAGGTTGCGGGCAACCGCCTCACGCACGGCGCTCCCCAGATTGACCCGGCGGTCGACGTCGTGAGGCTCACCATCGATGAGTACTGCCTCGGTCATGATCGCCCAGGGCACGGAAACGCCCACCGCTCTCGCCGTGGCCATGTTGATGCTGACGCGCGCGTTGCGGGTGAACTGAACCGGAATTGTGGCGGGGTCTTCACCCAGGAGGATGCGTTGGACGTTCAGGGCGGTCCGGCGAGCGATGCGTTGGCCGACCAGATCGGTGGCGGCGGAGGTCAGGAAGCCGCGCCGCACCCAATCCTCGCCCATCGCGGTGTAGCTCGCCAGTCGCCTGCTGTTCAGTGTCTGGATGAGTCGTTCGGTGTCTTCCTGGGAAACGCGTGGCAGGAACCCCACGAACACGGCGTCCACATCGGGCGGCACGGCCCCGAGGGCCAGGTCGATAGACGGACCGACGGCGATGACGGTCCCGTTGATTCCCAGCGCGGCCATCGCCTCCTGGGTTCCGCTCCGTATGGACGGAACGGCGCGGAGGTACGCCCGCTCGAACAGGACGGCAAGGCGATTGAATGACACAACTTCTTGGAAGGCTTTGAGATCGTTCAGCGTGGCGGTGGGGTAGGCCACGTAGGTGAGGTTCTGAACGCCGCTGGTCCCGTTCACCATCGGTAGGCCTTGCAGCTTGGCGTCGAGCACGAATGGCGCCACCACGGGTTTGGGGAGAGGGCCGAACTCGGCGGCCACCTGGGACGCGATGACCCCGAACGTCAGGATCAGGTCGACGTCAGGGTCGTCCAGCAAACTATTAAGGGCGGTTTCGATCACCGGCCGTGTCCAGTCCCCCACGACTTCTTTCCCGTCCGGGAACCGGCTATCGAACTCACTACCCAGAAGATCTCGGATTTCGTTTCGCAGCAGGGTCCGGAAGGAGTCGTTGTAGAACGAGGGTCCGTCGATGACGACTCCAAAGGTCACCACGCGTTGCGCCGCGGCACGGATCGGAAGGAGCGAACCGATCAGTAACGCCGCGATGACGGTGAGCGAGCGAGACATGGATCAATCCTGCGATGCGTTGGAAGTGTTGACCGTCCGGGAGTCGTCCGCTCGAGCCGAGGACCTCTGGGCGCCGCCACGGCTGATCAGGAGGCCGACGACGGCGGCGACGAAGAACTGACCCACGATGGCCTCCGTAGTGGCCAGCGTTCTCGCTATCGGCGCCACCGGCGCGATGTCACCGTAGCCCAGCGTCGTCAACGTCACCAGGCTGAAGTAGTTGAGTTCGGCGAACAACTGGGACTGACTCAGGCCCTGGATGTTGCTGAATGAGCCCGGCGCCGATGCCTCGATGAGATCGTAGAGGACGGTGGTGGTGACACCGATCAGGAGGTATACCGCCAGCGCTCCAAACAGCGTGTCTCGGGTCACCCAGTGCTCGCTAATTGCTTCCCAGGCTATGACGATTGTGATTATGGTCAACGCGGCTACACTCGCTAATCCCCCAGTCAAATGTGCCGCCAAATCTGTAGAGGCCTGGTCGGCGGGAACCGCCACAGCCGCAACGAGGAACAGGATACCACTGACCCATGCAATCTTCCGATGTGGTCGCAGGATCCGATAAGCGCCCACGATCGCCAAGAGCATCAGTACCTTGGTGGCGTATCCCGGGAGCATTCCTTGAGCTACAAAGGGTTGTACCAGGATAAGCAGGATCAGTGGTATCAGGAGTGACAGAAAACGGTTGGACATGGCGTGATACTCGGCGAGGTAGGGGGCTGTAAGGCGGTGAAGACGCTAAGGTAGCCTTTTGCGCTATACCACGGAATACGGCTCGCGCCGACCCCAGGCAACCGCCTTGACTCTCCGGCACTACCGGTCGATCTTTTGTCGCTCCCCGCTAAGAGACTATCACTACAAGACTTGCATGGCCTCACCCGATTCCCCACCCCAATTGCCAGCCATTCCCGCCGGCCTGTCCGTCGAGCAACTGCTCGACCTGTACTACTACATGCGGTTGACCCGATATCTCGAAGAACGGCTGGTGGCGCTCTATAAACAGAACAAGGTCGTTGGCGGGCTGTTCCGCTCACTGGGGCAGGAAGCCGATGCGGTGGGTAGCGCCTACGCCCTCGATCAGGACAAGGGTGACATCCTGTCACCGCTCATCCGCAATCTCGGATCGATGTTTGTGCGCGGGGCCACGCCGGTTGAGATACTGCGCCAGTACATGGCGAAAGCCGATAGTCCCACGCACGGTCGGGATCTCAACATTCACTACGGGACGCCGGAACGGGGATTCATCGGCCAAATTTCCCATTTGGGCGACATGGTTCCACTGATGGGCGGGATCGCCCTGTCGTTCAAGATGCGGGGCGAAGACCGGGTGGCCCTGGTATACGTCGGTGACGGTGCCATGAGTACGGGTGCGTTTCACGAGGGTATCAACTTCGCGGCGGTGCAACGACTCCCGCTGGTGGTGGTCGCCGAGAACAATGGCTACGCTTTTAGCACGCCGACGGCCAGGCAGAGCGCAGTAAAGCACCTGGCCGACAAAGCCGCGGCCTACGGTATCCCCGGTGTCCGCGCCGATGGAAACGACGTTCTCGCCGTGTATGAAGTGACCCGCCGGGCGGTCAACCGCGCACGGAGCGGGGAAGGGGTGACACTCATCGAATTGGAAACCTACCGGCGCAAGGGGCACGCGGAGCACGACGATCAGTCATACCAGCCAGCCGAGGAGATAGAGCGGTGGGAAGCCAACGATCCCATAGACCGCTACGTTAGACAGCTGACCACTTCGGGCTGGAGTACCCCGGCAGAGTTGGCCGACATCGACCGGCGCATCGTGGAGGAGTTGGATGCGGCGGTGGCGATGGTGGAGCCCGAGTCGACGCCGGACGCTGGGACGGCACTCGCGGGTGTGTATCTCGATCCCCCCGCGGCGCAGAGAGAATGGTATGGGCGCTGATCATCCCGACAGGGCGGAGGCAAAATGCCTGAGGTGACGTACCTGGAGGCAATTCGCCAGGGCATGCTGGAGGAGATGGAGCGCGACGAAAACGTCTTCATCCTGGGCGAAGACGTCGGTGCTTACGGCGGCGCGTTCAAGGTGACGGAAGGTTTCCTCGAGCGGTTCGGTGAGCAGCGAGTCATCGACACGCCGATCGCGGAAGCGGCCATCGTCGGCGCCGCCGCCGGCGCGGCCCACATGGGGTTCCGACCCATCGCGGAGATGCAGTTCATCGATTTCATCTCCTGCGCCTACGACATGTTGACCAACTACGTGGCGACGGCTCGGTACCGCGCCGGTCTGCCGACCCCGATCGTCGTGCGAGGCCCCAGCGGAGGGTACGTCCGTGGGGGCCCGTTCCACTCACAGAATCCCGAGGCGGCCTTTCTGCACACGCCGGGGCTCAAGATCGTCTGCCCCGCCACCGCCCGAGACGCCAAGGGCCTCATCAAAGCCGCCGTGCGCGACGATGACCCGGTCCTCTATTTTGAGCACAAGTACCTGTACCGCCGGATCAAGGAAGACCTCCCCGCCGACGAAGAGATTCTCACGCCGATCGGAAAGGCCCGCCTGGCTCGCGAAGGCAACGACCTGACCATCGTCACCTGGTCGGCCATGGTGTTCAAGGCACTCGAGGCCGCGGAACAGCTCGCCTCCGAAGACGGCCTCTCGGTAGAGGTTCTCGATCTCCGCACCCTGCTGCCGATGGACGACGAGGCCATCATGACCTCCGTGAGAAAAACCAACCGGGTGATGATCGCGCACGAAGACACTCGCACCGGTGGCGTTGCGGGAGAAATCACCGCCCGTATCAACAACGACGCCTTCGAATTTCTGGACGCGCCGGTCAAGCGCGTAGCCGCCCACGACGTGCCGATTCCCTATGCGCCGGCGTTGGAAGACTTCGTGCTCCCGCAGACCGAAGATCTGGTAGCGGCGGCGCGGTGGTTGGCGGCATATTAGTTAGGCCGATGTTCCACGCCGGACCTCGGAACTTCGAATCAGACCTTGGAGCAACTGCATGGCCCGTATTGACGTCATAATGCCCCAGATGGGTGAATCCATCGCCGAAGGCACCCTCTCCACCTGGATCAAGAAGGCGGGCGACGAGGTCAAACGCGACGAGCCGATCTTCGAGATCTCCACCGACAAGGTCGACGCGGAGATCCCCTCACCCAGCGCGGGGATACTCGCAGAAATCCTGGTTCAAGAAGGAGAGACGGTCGAAGTCAACACCGTCGTGGCCCGAATCGAGACCGACGCCGCAGCGGCCGCCGAGGCACCCCCGGCCGAGCCCGCAGCGGCCCCTGCGGTAGAAGCCGCCCCGGTCCCTGCTCCTGCCGTGGCACCAGCTCCTCCCCCTGCCGCAGCGCCGACTCCGCCTCCTCCCCCGGCAGCCGCTGCCCCGGCCGGCG
>JBDHMR010000081.1:0-6476 GCA_039656035.1 Gemmatimonadota bacterium | reverse complement strand
GGCCGTTGGGGCGGTTTGCGTCAGTGCCTGGGCCCGCGCAAGGTGCGGGTGGAGGTATTCCACGATGAAGTTTTCCGTCTGCTGCGCGGCGCGTCCAGTGTAACGCTCGGGGTCGAGCTCGGCTCGCAGGGTTTCTTCCGGGATAGCGGCTAACGCCGGATCGGCAGCCAGGCGCTCCACCAAGTCGTTGGGCTCGCCCCTGCTGACGGCGTCCGCTACCGCGAGTGAGTGATGGCGGATGACCTCGTGAAGGGCTTGCCGATCGCCGCCGGCCGATACGCCGGCCATGAGCCAGCGCTCGGTTGCCATGAACGGCATCTGCTCATCGACGTGCCGGGCGATTACGGGCTCCCGTACTTCGAGGCCGTTGACGACGTTGGCGACAAGCACGAGGATCGCGTCGGTCGCCAGGAAGGTCTCCGGGAGGGACAGCCGCCGGTTGGCGCTGTCGTCGAGCGTTCGCTCCAACCACTGAGTGGCCGCAGTCTGCGCCGGGTCGCTCTGCAGGGCCAGGACGTGCCGCGCCAGCGCGTTGATACGCTCGGCCCGCATGGGGTTTCGCTTGTAGGCCATGGCGCTCGAGCCGATCTGCTCGGTTTCGAAGGGTTCCAGCAGTTCGCCTTCGTGTTGCAGGAGCCGCAGATCGTTGGCGAACTTGGCGGCCGAGATGGCGATGCCACCCAGGGCGTTGACCAGCACCACATCCTGCTTTCGGGGATAAGTCTGTCCCGTGACCGCGAAGGTGCCCGCCGCGTCCATCTTGACCGCCAGCCTGGTGTCCAGTTCACGAACCCGCTGGTGGTCGCCGCCGAACAGTTGCAGGAACGAGGCCTGGGTTCCCGTTGTCCCTTTGCACCCACGCAGGCGCATCTGCTCGAGCCGATAGCACACCTCCTCAACGTCGGTCACGAAATCCTGGAGCCACAAGGTGGCTCGCTTGCCCACCGTAGTGAGCTGCGCCGGCTGAAAGTGGGTGTAGGCGAGGCAGGGGAGAGCCCGGTAGGTGTTGGCGAACTGCTCCAGACTTTGCATCACCGACAGTAGCCGTCCGAGGATCAGCCGGAGACCGTCGCGCATCACCAGCAGGTCGGCGTTGTCGGTGACGAACGCGCTGGTGGCGCCCCAGTGGATGTAGGGGCGTGCCGCGGGAGCCTGGTCGGAGAAGGCATACACGTGGGCCATCACGTCGTGGCGGAACCGGCTCTCGTACTCGGCCGCCACATCGAGGTCGACGTCATCGAGGTGCGCCCGCATCTCCTCGAGTGCGGCGTCGGGTATGTCGAGGCCGAGTTCCTGCTGCGCCTCGGCCAAGGCCAGCCACAGGCGCCGCCAAATTCCGATGCGATGACGCGGCCCCCACAGTCGTTGCATTTCCGGCGAAGCGTAGCGCGTGCCGAGCGGAGATGCGTAACGGTCGTCGGTCATTGGAATACCAGATCGGTGTAGAGGAAACTGCCGCCCCGCTCGAGGACGAGTCGAAACCGTTGCCCCTTTTGCAGGGACTGAAGAATTTCGCTCAACTGTTGTGCCGTCTCTATTTCGATG
This sequence comes from Gemmatimonadota bacterium, assembly GCA_039656035.1. GTDB lineage: Bacteria > Gemmatimonadota > Gemmatimonadetes > Gemmatimonadales > GWC2-71-9 > N074bin45. The sequence continues at coordinate 4,931 of JBDHMR010000081.1, read as the reverse complement.
CGCCCGATGCGGAGGATGACGTCGCCGGACCTGAGCCCAGTCTTCTGGCTGGCCTCGTCGCTCAAAGACAGGATGAGAGCTCCGGACGCTGATTGCAGTTCGCGCTCGGACTGGACACTGGGGGTGACGGTGACCAGTTCGAGGGCCTCGAGGACTTGCACCCGCTCGGCAGTAGCCGTGGGGAGGTCCTCGGCAACCAGGATCCTGGTCTGGGACCGCGTCCCATCGTGAAAGGTGATGGGGATGGAATCACCCACGTGCAGTCCCAGCTTGACCGCCTCCCAATCCAGGTAAGTGCGCAACACACGGCCGGATGCTTCGGTCATGATCGACTCCCGGCCAATACCGACTCGGGCCGCCGGCCCCTGAGGCGCCACGTTGACCACCAGGACGCCTCCTTGCCGTTTCCAGTCGCGCATGGCATCGGCCCCCGCAACCTCGAGGCCCGTCCACGCCCGGCGAACGGTGCCTCTTTGCAAGAGCTCGTCGGCGACCCGCATGGCCCGTTCGATCGGAATGGCGAAGCCGAGGCCGATCGACCCGCCACTGCTGGTGAAGATGGACGAGTTGACGCCGACGACTTCGCCAAGGGCGTTGACCAGCGGACCGCCGGAATTTCCCGGGTTGATGGCCGCGTCTGTCTGGATCATGTCGAGGTACAGGCCCGGACGATTACTGGTGGGGAGGATATTCCGTCTGGTGGCGCTCACGACGCCTGCGGTGACCGTCGGCTCGGCATCGCCGAGCATGTAGCCGTACGGGTTTCCCAGGGCAACGACCCACTCCCCAATGAGGAGGTCGGTACTTCGTCCGATGTGGGACACCGGCAGGTCCGTCCCCTCGATCCTGAGGAGGGCGATGTCGCTGACGGGATCTTCTCCGATCAATTCCGCCGGGAACTCATTGCCGTGTGTGAGGGTGACGACGATCTCCTCGGCGTCCTCGATCACGTGGTGGTTGGTGATGATGAGCCCGTCGGCGCGTATGATGAAGCCGGTGCCGTACCCCTGCACTAGGCGCTCCGAGCGGCGCGGCAGAAACCAGTTGTCGAACAGAGATCTCGAGGATACCCGCCGGCGCGACGATACCGAAATGGATACTACTGAGGGTCCCACGCGGGTGACGGCGTCGACAATGGCGGTGCGGCGCGAGGTGTTGAGACCAGGTGGCGTTGTAGTCGTGACCTGGGCCGCGATCGAATCGGGCACCAGGTGCAGGCCCTTGTCGGGGTCACCGCAGCTGATCGACAGAATGATTCCAAGGAAGGCAACGCGTCGGAGGCCCCGCCTCATTCGGTCGGCTCCATGTACCATCGCTTCGGGTAGGAGGCCGAGACAAAAAACAGCCCCTGAGGCGGCGCTGGTGGACTGGTGGCGTCGTTGTCCGTGTGCCCTAGCAACTCGCTCATGTCTCCCGGGGCTCGGCGCCCCAACCCGATGTCGATCATGGTTCCGACCAGCATGCGTACCATGTGGTGGAGGAAGCGGTCGGCCGCTACGAAAAACCGCACTCCCTGGCCGTCCTCACGCAGCTCCCATTCCGCCCGTTCGATGTGGCAGCGGAAATGGCGCTGCGGCGTGCCCCGCACCGAAAAGGCGGTAAAATCGTGTTCCCCCTCGAGGACCGACGCGGCGGCCTCGAGGAGGTGGTAGTCGACCGGCCGTCCCAGGGCCCACTCGGTGCGACGCCTGAACGGCGACGATGCAGCAGCGTCGCATCCCACGTCATAGCGGTACCGGCGTCCCGCGGCGCACTTCCTGGCGTGGAAGTTGTCCTGCATCCGCCGGACCGACTCGACCCAACAGTCTCGAGGGAGCAGCGCGTTGAGCGCGCGATGGAGGTCGGCTGCCGTCCACTTGTCCGGCACGACGAAACTGACGCCGAGGCCCAAGGCATGGACGCCTGCATCGGTGCGTCCAGCCCCGTGCGCTACGATCCTGCTTCGGGTCAGGCGGGTCAACACCGATTCGAACTCGCCCTGAACTGTGCGACCCTCGGCTTGGCGCTGCCACCCGACGAAGTCGCCACCGTCGTACTGCAGCACAGCCAGAAACGTCCGGGTCATTGGTTGGAATCTAGCCGCAATCCGCCGATGTGGGCAAGGTGCGCAACTTGTTGTCAGTGTTGGGATTGGGATAGAAGAGGGGGCCGGGCGGACAGGCGGACAGGCGGTCGGTAGGAGAGACTGAACAGTGAATGGATTTCGAAAAAATACTTGCTTGGCCCTCTTAGCCTTCTTAGTCAGTACTTCCTAATAACTCCGACGACCACGCCTTGAATTAGGACGTCCTGTTCCTGGTACCGAAGGGGCTTCATAGTGCCATTGGCCGGCTGCAGCCTGATCCAGCCGCCGGGCTCACGATAGAACTTCTTGACCGTGGCCTCGCTGCCATTGACGAGGGCGATGACCATTTCTCCGTCCTGGGCTGATTGGCGTCCGTGGACGACCACATAGTCTCCATCGACGATGTGCTCGTCGACCATGGACTGGCCCTGGACCTGGAGGGCGTAGTTGGGCCCCCGGCGGGGGAGCATCTCCTCGGGAACGGCAATGGTTTCGTCGTGCATGAGCGATTCTATGGGCATACCGGCCGCAACCTTGCCCAGGAGCGGTACCTCGGTGGCCGGGGCGGTGCCCCTCGGCGGCAGCACCTGGATCGAGCGGCTTTCATTGTACTGTCTCGTGATGTAGCCCTTGCGCTCCAGGTTGGTCAAATGCTCGTGCACTGTGGCCAGGGAGGCGAAGCCGAATTGCTCGGCGATTTCCTCGAAGCTGGGCGCGAAGCCGTGGTCGTCGATATGGGCTTTGAGATACTGAAGGATTTCACTTTGGCGGCGCGTCAAGGTCATGGCCGTCCCCCGTATTGTTGGTCCCGAATATACCCCGAAGAATAGTACCCGAAGGCAAGCCGAACCGCAAGATGCTGTGCCTAGGGGGTGCCGCCGCTGGCGGGTTTGGCCATTCTACATGACTGAGTTACTTTCGCCACGCTGATGGCTTAAGCTTCGGGTGCCGGCCCCCGGCGCGGAGAGATTTGCAGCTAATTTGTGGTTTGTGGAATTCGGTATGCCTCTTCAGGCATTCCGGATGAATTGAGTCGTCCTTGAAACCGTAGGGGCGACGCATGCGTCGCCCCTGGTTCGAGTCACGTCGTTTCGTAAGCCCGGAGAAGACCATTTGACGGCGGTGCCGGACAGCGAGATCATCCTTCCTTCCTCGCAAGTCGAGGAGTTGTTGCGCGCGCTGGTCAAGGCCCAGCGCGCCTTTCAGATGTACCTCCCCAACAACCCGATTTACCACCGTGCCATGGGCAACGTTCGCGACGCGTTTACCCCGGTATGGCGTGCCACGGATGAAATCATCCTCACTGTCGACGAAACTGATTTCATTTGGGAAGAGGCGGTCGTTTATCAGCAACTGAACAAGAGCGAAAGCCTGGCGTGGACGCTGTACAAGGACGGCATGCGGATCCTGACGCTGTCCCGGGGGTGTGAGGGAGAGGAAATCATCGCGTTTCTTCAAATAGTCAATCAGGCCAAGATGCTCCCGGCCGACGCCGGAGACGATCTGTCGACCCTGTTGTGGGAAAAGGACTTCGCCCACATCCAGTACCGGTTCCCCGAGCTGTTCGGCGATGGCCCGCCCCTCGATTCGACGGTAATGGGGCCGCCCACCGCTGCGGCTGAGGAGTTGCAGGATGAGGTGCAGAAGGATGTCGAGGAGGGGTCCCCTCCGGACGAATCACGTCCCAAGGGGATGATCGACCTCGAAGATTTCGACTCCACGCTGTATTTCCTCGAGGACTCCGAAGTCAAATACCTCAGGGATGAATTGGACCAGGAATACTCCAAGGATTTGCGGGCGAGCTCGGTGGCCGCGGTGTTCGACATCTTCGAGCTCAATCCGCGCAGTGAGGTTCACGGTGAAGTCATTCAGATTCTGGAAACGCTGTTTCCCAACCTGTTGAGCGCGGCCGAATTTCGAGCGTGCGCGGCCATTCTGCGTGAGACGAGGGGACTGGCCGAGTCGGTGGAATCCCTGTCGGAGGAACACCGGGAACGACTCCTAGACTTTGACCGGCGATTGAGTGAGCCCGAAATTGTAAGTCAGCTGTTCCAATCTCTGGACGAGGGTGGCACACCCCCCGACGAAGCGGATGTCGGGATGCTACTCGAACAACTGCGCCCAGAGGCTCTCGAAACTGTAGTCATCTGGATTCCTCGACTGACTTCTGGTCCGGTTCGGTCGATTCTCGAGAAACTGTCCGAGAAGCTGGCCACCGAAAACCCCCAGGAGGTTCTTCGCCTTCTCAGGGCTCACGAGTCTGACGCTTTGGCTGGGGTCATCGATCTTTGCGCCAGACTGGAACTCGGTTCTGCGGTCGCTGGTTTGGGGAACGCGCTCGATCATGGGGACCCGATCATGCGGCAGGCCGTAGTGGAAGCTCTCGGGCGCATCGGTACACCCGGATCGATGACTCAGGTGGAGCGGGGTATCAAGGACAACGATCGTGCGGTTCGTATGGCAGCGGCTAAGATCGTTGGGCAGCGAGGCTACAAGGGTGCCCAGCGTCAGATCGAAGAAGTAGTCTTGGGCAAACGGCACAAGAATATGGATTTCAGCGAAACGCGGGCGTTCTTCGAGGCCTACGGCTCCATTGCCGGGAATGCTGGAGTGGCTTCACTGGCTGCGATGCTGATTCCACGAGGGTTGTTCCGGCGCAAGAGGAAGGCGGAGGTTCGCATGTGCGCCGCGTTGGGACTGGGGCGCATTGGGACACCAGAGGCGCGGGCCGCGCTTACCCAAGTGGTGGGAGATCGCGACCGGCAGGTTCGCAACGCAGTCGCCGCGGCCATCAAGGCCATGGACACATGACCGAAGACTCTACCCGTTCGCCCGCGACTGACGGAGCCGACGCCGAGGGCTTCCT
>JBDHMR010000080.1:0-6532 GCA_039656035.1 Gemmatimonadota bacterium | reverse complement strand
AAGTGGTGGGCCGGGTCGACCTCGACGATCGCGAGTGGCTCGACCCGCCAACCGAGCCCGGTGTCCTCCCGCCGCGCGACTGGGGATCCGTGGGATTTCCCATCGTGTGGGCCCAGTGGTCGGCAGACCTCGGGTTCACCGTGGTCGGAGGGTACGAGCGCAAGAAGTTCGGATTCCGCAAGCAACCATACGCGCAGCGCCACCGGCTGATGGGGGCCTTTTCATTCAAGAAGCTGGGCGCCAGAGGCACGTACGACGGCACCTTCGTGCGTGAGGGGAGCCGAGACGAGTATACCATCGGCGCGCTCGCCTCGGGCATCGAGATCAACAATTTCTACGGATTCGGCAACAGCACGACGTCTGATCCAGGGAGGGATTTCTTCAAGGCGGATCAGAACGACTTCCGACTGGAACTGGCGTACCGACCGTACCTCGGCGGCGGAGTTCGAGGCACCCTGGGCGCCATGGGCCGATTCACCACTACGTCCGATCGAGACCCAACGCTCGTCACCATCACCCAGCCTTACGGGTTCGAGGACTTCTCCGAGGTCGCGGGAACTGCCGCCTTGGAGCTCGACCTGCGCGACAGTCCCGTGGCGGCCACCAAAGGCCTCTGGGCCCAGGTCACGGGCAACTACTTCCCCGCCGTCCTGAGCGTGGCCGATAGCGGCGCCTTCGGCGAGGTCAACGGGTTCGTGGCCGGATACCTCACTCCGTTCGAACAGGTCACGCTGGCGCTCAGGGCCGGGGGCAAGAAGGTGTGGGGCACGTTCCCGTTCCAGGAATCTGCCTTCCTGGGCGGGCTGAGCACCTTACGGGGTTATCGAGACCAGCGCTTCGCCGGCGACGCGGCGGTCTTCTTCAACTCGACCCTGAGGTTCCATCTGGCGGAGGTGTTCGCGCTGGTGCCGAGCCATATCGGCTTGGTGGGCATCTTCGACGGCGGGCGGGTGTGGTTCGACGGCGTATCGGACGGCGAGGTCCACTTCGGGTATGGCGGGGGCGTGTACTTCGCCCCGCTCAAAAATCCCAAGAACGCGGTGGTGGTGGCGGCGGCGGGCGGCGACGACGGCATGGTGTTCTACTTCCAACTAGGGTTCGCGTACTGACAGCTGTTGGCTGTCGGCTGTTGGCTGTCGGCTGTCGGCTGTCTGAATTCTGACGGCCGGCGTCCAAAATCTGAAATCTGAGACCTGGAGTCTGGCGTCTCGGCTCCGCAGTACTACCTGCCGGTCATTTCCATACATACCAATGAGTTACGACGTCATGTGAAAAACTTCACATGATCTTCTAGGTATCTTTACGGACATTGTACTAGTTAACGCATGGACCAATAGGCTCTCCCCCAATTCCTTACCCTGGAGACCGACCATGCTGTTACCGCGTGCAGCTCTTCTCTTGTGGGCTACTCCCATGCTCTTAGTGGGGGGCCTGGCGTGTAGCGACGAGGATCCACCTGCCACTGCTCCTCCGGTCGAGCCACCAGTAGCTCTTGCCTACGTCGGGTCCGAGGCGTGTGGCTACTGCCACTCGGGCCTCTTCAACGACTTCGCCAAGACCGGTCACCCATACAAGCTCAACAAGGTGGTAAACGGTCAGCCGCCCACCTATCCGTTCTCAACCGTCCCCAGCCCTCCAGCCGGCGTCGCCTGGAGCAACGTAGCCTACGTTATCGGGGGCTACGGTTGGAAAGCCCGGTTCATAGGCCTCGATGGCTTCATTATCACGGCGGGCGGACAAAACCAGTACAACCTGGCTACTGGTGGATGGGTCGATTACCACACTGATGAAGTCAAGCCGTTCGACTGCGGTACATGCCACACGACGGGGTACCGCGGCGACGGACACCAGGACGGCCTGCCCGGCATCGTCGGGCAGTGGGCGGCCCCGGGGGTCCAGTGCGAGGAATGCCACGGACCTGGCAGTCAGCATATCCAGTCGCCAACGGCCTTCCGGTTGTCCATCGACACACGATCGGAAGCGTGCGGCCGGTGCCACAACCGGGGTGGGATGAACGACGAAATCCCAGCAAGTGGCGGGTTCATCCGTCACCACGAGCAGTACAACGAGATGCAGGCCAGCGTCCACAAAGTAGTGAATTGCGTCACCTGTCACGACCCGCATCTCACTGTCAGGTACGCGGCCCGGACGGGCGTCAATCCAATGAAGGTGTCGTGCGAGGACTGCCACACCGGCGCCCGGCAATCGATTATTAACAGCCCCTTGGGGTTGATAAAGGGCGACTTCGCCTGCGTTGACTGCCACATGCCTCAAGCCAGCAAGAGCGCCCTCACTCCTAGCCAGTACGTCGGAGATATCCGAACGCACATCTTCAAGATCAACGCCGACTCACTGGCCGAGCAGTTTGACACCACAGGTGGCCTATCCAACAAGTGGGTAACGTCCGAGTATGCCTGTCTCGGGTGCCACACAGACCCCACTGATACCAAGGCATGGGCCGACACAGTTCGAACCAACATCCATGGCCCCGGCTTCGACGTCACCAGAATCAGGGCCTCGGCCGTGGCCCGGTAGCACAAGCGGTACGGAGGGAGGAACTCTAAGGCCTGCCGAGTCAATCGGCAGGCCTTAAGGTATTGGTACCTAGCCTACGGTAAGGGCGACGCATGCGTCGCCCCTACGTGGAGCATCCAACCCCCTCTGGCACGCGACCGCCTTAGAAAAACCAGGTGGCCGACAAGTATCCCGTTACCGGGACGATGCCGTATTCGGAGCCCACGGTGCCCGACAGGATGTCGATGCTCCCGTCGCCGTACGATAGGAACAGGCCACCGCCGACGGTGAGATCCGCCCCAATCGAATAAGTTCCGGCGGGGACGACCAGCCCACTGCCGTCACGCAAATTGATTAGGGTCAGCAGACTTACGTTCCACAGGGGATGGATCTGCCACGAACCCTGGGCGGCCACTTCGTCTTTGCCCAGCACCTGCATCTCGCCGTCCTGGAACGGCTCAGACCGAAACACCCGGGTTAGATCGTCAGCGTCCGAAGCGCCGAAGTCGTCGTGCTGGTACTCGACCACCACGTACAGATCGCGACCCCCCAGGTCGAACCTGTTGTCTACTCCGACGGCCAGCCGTACCGCGGCGTTGCCGCTGTCGGGGTCTTCGCGGAGCGAGATCTCACCCCGCAACTGAAGCCCGCCCACGCTGCGGGTAGCTCCCACGGCAACTCCGGGGCGGTCGAACACCAGGCCGGCCCAGGCGGAAACGTCGGTCTCGCCCCAGGTCGTCCTACCGCGGGCGAGGGCCGTGACCGCGGTGCCGGAGTCGGTATCCGCCAGGCGCACGACCATGTCCACCTCGCTTAGCGGTCCGGGATAGTACCTGGCTCGCGCGGCATCCACGCCCGCCCGGTACACGCGGAACGGATCTGAAGGATCAAAGGGTGCGAACGGGTCGGCCGGCGTCAGGAACAACGTCGTGGCCCACGAAATGGCCTGGCGGCCCACAGTGCCGTCCCAGGACTTCCCCCCGCCTTCGAGCGCCAGCCGGTCGAAGGCGTGTTCCCATGCTACGTGATCGTCATCTACTATGGTCCACTGCAACGGCAACCACTTGGTGCTGGTGGGAACAAACACCGTGCCACTGAGCCCGGCAGCCACGTTTTGTCTGAGCTGCAGATTCTGTTGGTAGGCAACCTCGAGCGCCACGGGGCCCCACGTGGGCCGGCCCATGAAGCGGAGTTGTTCCAGCAACGCCAGGCCACCATCGCTCAGGTCGCCTGAGCCGCTGGCCGTGGGCACGGTGAGACTGTACCCGCTGATGGATCCCAATTGCTGGCCGGCCAGCGACGCCGGAACGGTAATAGCAACGGCTGTTACCACTCCGGTCAGTGATCTCGTGAATCTCCGTCCACCATTCACCTCACCGCCGCTCATCACTCTCGATAGCGCCGTCCACCAGGCGGATGAGCCGGTGGGCCCGCTCCATCACCCGGGGGTCGTGGGTGGCGAACACGAAGGTGATTCCCAGGTCGCGGTTGAGATCTTCCATGACGCCGAGAAGGTCGTCACTGGCGTGGGAATCGAGATTGGCGGTCGGTTCGTCGGCCAGCACCAAGGCCGGCTCGCCGACTACGGCGCGGGCCACGGCCACTCGTTGCTGTTGCCCGCCGGACAACCGGCCGGGGCGACGGTCTTCCAGTCCGTCCATCCCGATCTTGACGAACAGCTCCTCGACCCTGCGGCGGCGCTCCTCCTTCGGTACGCCACGCAACAGCAGCGAGAATTCGGCGTTCTCCAACGCCGTCAGCACAGGAAGGAGGTTGTAGGCCTGGAAGACGAAACCGATGCTCTCCAACCGCAGCCGGGCCAGGGCCTTGTCAGAGAGCTGGGCCAGCTCCCGATCGGCAATCCAGATCTCGCCCCTGGTGGGACGGGTGAGACCGCCGAGCATGTTGAGCAACGTGGTCTTGCCCGAACCGGATGGACCGGCCATCGCCAGGAATTCGCCACGGGCGATCTCAAGGGACACGCCGCTCACCGCGTGGACTGGATCTGGTTCCTGGGGGTAGGTCTTCCACAGGTCGACGGTGCGAACCGCCTGACCCCGTGTCGTCACGAGATGGTCGGTAGTCGGTTGCAGGTGGTGATCGTTCATCGGTCGAATTTCATCGCCTCGGCCACATCGATCCTGGTGGCCTGGCGTGCCGGATAGAGGGAGGCCAGAACGCCGATCGCGATGATCAGCGCCAGGCTCACGAAGATGGTGGCCATACGGAATTCGGGAACCATGACAGGATCGAACAACGTGCCGGAGAACGTTAGCTCCTCATCCATCAAGAACGACATGTCCAATCCGTCGCGCCAGAAGAACCAGGTGACCCCGAGGCCCAGGAGCACACCCAAACCGCCGCTCAGCAGGCTCAACATGACACCCTCGAGCAACACGACGATGCCGGTTTCCTTGCCCGTCAATCCCAACGCCTGCAACACACCGAATTCCCGCTTGCGGTTCATGACAGCCATGAGGATGGCGTTGAGAATGGCCAGGGCGATGATGGCGAGAGTGATGAAGTGGAACACCCAGTCGCCCAAGTCGTCGATCTTGACCGCGGCATCGAGTTCGGGCGACGCCTCCCGCCACGACAGCACCTCGACCTGGTCCGCCGGGAGGATCCGCTCGAGCGTTCGGATGACCGGTGGCGTGGCCCGGCTCGATTGCAGCAACACCGCCACTGTGGTCACCGCCCCGGGGGCGTTGAGCCAGCGCTGGGTGGTTGCGAGAGCCAGGTGAATGATGCCCTCGTCGAGGTCGGGCACGCCGGTCCTGAAAATTCCGGCCACGCGAACCAGTTGTCCCTGGATTTCGCCATCGGCATCCTGGGCGGTCAGCACGAAGCGCGACCCGAGATGGATCCCCAACCGCTCGACCAACCCAGCGCCGACATATGCGGACAGGCGATCGCCACTCTCGAGGTAACGACCCTCGACCAGCTTGTCGTCGAGCAGGGAAAACGCCGGTTCGATGTCAGGATCGACGCCCAGAATCAGAATGGGGACGGCTGACCCGGCCGAGGCAGCCAGTCCACTAACGGCGATTCGGGGTGCCGCCATCACTACGCTGGGCTCGACCTCGGGATCGTCCAGCGCGGCCATCGCCGAGGCCAGGGCGCCTGCGTCGAGCCGATTGTCGAGCGACCGATTCTGTTGGTAACCAGGCGCCTGCAAGGCAACGTGTCCCGTACCCAACTGGACGCCCTGGTCGATCCAACTTTCGTGGGCGCCGTCGGCCAGGGTCCGGGACATGATCAACAACGCCAGGCCCAGCACCATGGCCGAGGCGGTCAGCGTGCTCCGGCGGGCATAACGCAGCACGTTGCGCAGTGACAGGCGCAGGATGATCCCCAGCCTGAGACCCTCACGCGGGCGTGTGCCGGCCGCACTCATTCAGCCCCCGCCAGAGCATCGGCCGGTGGTACACGGGCTGAGCGGATTGCCGGGTAGAGAGAAGCCAGGATGGCGGTGAGGAACAACGCCGCGGCACTCATGACCGGCGTCTTCCACGTCAGCACCACCCGAAGGTTTGCCTGCACCAGAGACCCGGCCATGGTGAAGTCGCCCACCAGCGCGGCCAGACTGGGCGGCGACACGCTCCACCACACCATGATGGGAATGGTGATGATGGCGCCGGCTATCAGGGAAATGACGCCGAGCACGATCCCTTCGTAGAGAACCGTCTGGACGATGCCGGAGCGGGCCGACCCCAGTGCCCTGATGATGGCAAACTCCTGGCGTCGCTCGAAGGTGGCCATGAGCATGGTGTTGGCCACGCCGAAGATGGCCATGACGAACACTACCACGATGATGATCCAGTTGGCGGAGCCAGCCAACTGGGCGTACTCGGCCAAGTCCGGCCGGAACGACACCCAATCTTCCACTTCGACGTCGGCCACTTGCCGACTCACGGTGGTCTGCAACACGGCGGCCGCGTCGGTGGCGCCCCAAGGCGCGGACATCGAGGCGGCCACTTCGTGAATCCGGCCGCGGTCCAGCACCAGGAGGTCCTGG
>JBDHMR010000079.1:0-6540 GCA_039656035.1 Gemmatimonadota bacterium | reverse complement strand
ACTGCACCGCGAAGCCGTCTGCTGTCGCCGGACCTTCGGAGGGGGCGAGTACCGCATCCGTGGCCAGGATGCTGTCGATCTGCCATCCCCGGTAGCGCACGCTCTGGGAGCGGACATCGATGCGGGCACGATAGCCCTGTGCGGATGCCACACCCGGGATGGTGACATCGGCGAAGACGGCGAAGACGGCAAGGGCGGCGATGGCGGCTCTCATAGCGGTAGGCCTATCAGCTCCTGTTGATAGTCTTTCGGATCGTCTTGGAGGTGGCAGACCGTACACGCCTTCTCAGGATAGTGATCGACGTCGTCCTCGTGGCACACGAGACAGAACGAGCGCTCCGGGACCAGAAGGGCGATGGTGGCCGGCGTATGGCATTCGTCGCAGTCCGCGTGTCCCTCGGTCACGGTATGGGCGTCCAGCACTGCGTAGGTCCGGTGACACTGGGCGCACTGGGTGGCCGTTTCGTGGTGGTCCTCGTGGCACGCTTGGCAGGTGGCACTTTCCGTGTCCAAGGCGAGCGACACCGGTTCCCGGTGACAGTCGATGCATTGCTCCTCGGCGTGGACATCGTGGAAAAAGTCCACGGTTCGGATTCTGGGGTCGTGATCCTCGACTGTCACAGCGAACGTTCGTCCGTACGGAGCGGCAAGATCTTCCGGGTCGTGGCAGACGGCGCAGTCGTTGGTCGACGGGTCACGGTGGTGGCAGACGTCGCAGCCACGCGGTTGCTCGAACGTCAGATCGCCATGGCCCTCTTCGGTGATGTGGCAGTCGAGACAGGGGAGGGCTTCATGGCGGTCGTGGGGGAAGGTATCGATGGGGGCCCGGACCCCGTACTCATGGGAGAAGTCGACGGTTTGGTACAAAGCCGGTGCCGTGAGCGTGGCCACCGTGCCGCCGTCCGCCGCCAGCATCCCCAGGACGACGAACCCCAGGTAACTCCGGTGGGAGGTCATGGTGTCCTCCTCATGAGCCTTCCCCCGGGCTTAGGAGACGGGGACGGTACTCCTCGATCGTCGCCAGCATGTGACACGAGGTGCAGCTCTTTTCGGGATAGTGGTCCTCCTCGACATGACACATCAGGCAGAAACCACTGTCGGGCACCAATCCGACAACACTCGCTCTCGTATGACACGCATCACAGCCAACGTGGGCATCCAAGGGTGGTGCGTGTGCGGCCAGCATCTCATCGCCCAGGTGGCAGAGGCCACACGCCCGGTCGCCGACGTGGTGATCCTCGTGACAATCGCTACAGTCGGCCGCGGTCGGGGTGACTGCCAGGGTCACGCCGCCGACATGGCATGAGGCGCAGGTCACCGAGTCGTGTTGCGTGTGGCTGAACGGCGCGTCCCGCGTGCGGAACAGGGTGTCGCCGATGGTGATGGTGATGGCCGCCAGTGGCAGCGCTTCGAGGGGATCCAGGTCGACGTGACAGTTCACGCACTCGACCTGGGTTTCCGAGTGGTGGCACGTCAGGCAACCCGTCTCGGTGATCGGAGTTTGCCCATGGTCAGGGTCGCGCGACTTGCCATCCGCCTGCAGGTAATTGCCCGACGAGTGGCATTCTTCGCAGGCCACCTCGGACCGCATGAGGTGGTCGTCGTGGCGGAGCGGTTGATCGAACATCGAATCGGAGACCGCTTCGATGCCGTAGTGGCATCGGGCACAAGATGTTTCTGTGGGGTCGGGCCCCAGCGCCGGACCGCTTGGCGGATCGATGCCCGCGGTCCGGTAGGCGTTTGTGGCATCGTCGAGTGCCGTGCGCAACAGCGTATGGGCGGCGGGAATGTTGTGCAGGCCCTTGGCTTCCGAGACGAGCTCCACGTGGGCGAGGGCCTGGTCCACGAGAGAAACGGCCTGGGAGGATCCCTGTGTTCGCACCGCAGTGTCCGCCGTGGTAACGAACGCACTGACGACGGACATGCGCTCTTCCATCGCCCGGTGCCAGAGGTCGAGCAGCGACCCGTAGGGGTCGCCGTGACACTCCAGGCACGCCTGGTTGATGCTCGCCAACCGCTCATCGGGCGGGATGTCCGCATCGGCTGGCGTGCCCTCGTGGCACCCCTTGCATCCAACGCGAGCGAGGAACATCGCATCCGGTTTCTGCACCGGGGTCTCGGGAACGAGGCCGGTATAGAAGAGCTGTTGGAGCTGGTGGTCGAGGGAATCCGCGTGCTCCTCGGTGTGGCAGCCCTCGCACTCGAGGGCAACCGCACTAGCCACCGCCGCGGCACGGTGAACGATGGGGGTATGGCAGCGGGAACACGCCACGGCGCCTTGGGCGGTCAGGTGGCTGTCGTGGGCGGCGCTTGCCACGCTGTGCGCTGCGAGGGTTTCATTGGAGAAGGTGGGGACCGATCGCCCATGGCAGTTCTCACACCCTGAGCGGGTCGTGGCACCGCTCCCGTCGACGACATCGTAGTGGCACTGCAGGCAGGAGACGTCTCGCTCGATGACGGCCGCATGGTTGATGGCGATGCCGTTAGAGGTGAGGCCGACGTGGTCGGGCTCTCGGTGACAGTCATCGCACCCGTCTGCTTGCAGGGTGGCCTCCGCTGAGTCCGTGGCCTCTGCCGGCAGGTCGGCGTGGCAGAGATAGCACCCCCCGCCGGCGATGGTCAGGGGCTCACGGTCGGCTTGGTGGACATGACACGCATTGCAGGACAGGTCGAGACCGGGTTCCAGGTCCGCGTGGGTGAGGTGGGCGAAGCGCACCTCACCCACGGCGACCGTGTCCGTGAGATCACTCTGGACATGGCAGGCGACGCACAGCGAGGATGGGGCAGGGCCGATTGGCTGGTCTCCGGGCGCCAAATGACAGTCTTGGCAGCTCAGGTCGTCGTGCGGGTCCTGCGGAGCGACGGTTTGGGCCCGTCCCAGTCCCACCGCTGTGAACACCACGAGGGCTGCGCCACCGATCGCGGCACCGACCGGGAGTTTCATCAGTGTGCGAACAGCGCGGTAAGAATAATGATCACGACCAAGGAGAACCCGAGTGCCACCAGGCTCATGCCGGCGATGACCGACCAGAGATATAGCGCACGTCCGGGAGCCGGCACTTCCAGTTCGGCCAGCCGTCCTTCCCGCTCGGCCCGCTCATACTCCAACGGATGTTCCTCCTTCATGTACTCCGCACGGGCCCGGCCGGTGAAGATCACTACGTCCACGGGAAATTTTTCCGGACGCAGTTGACCGTTGAAGAAGTGGATCGTGAAGATGAAGCCGAGCGCCAGCAGCGCTTCGTCGCCGTGGATAATGGTGGCAAGATTGAATGACCACCCCGGCAGGAAGCTGGCGAAGAACTCCGGAAACCAGAGCAGGAGGCCCGAGCCTCCGATGATCGCCACCCCCCAGAAGACGGCCCAGTAATCGAATTTCTCGAAATAGCTGAACCGATCGAACTGAGGGGGCGGTCCCTTCCCAAAGAACCACTTGAACATCTGGAAAATGTCCCGGACGTCCTTGGGCTGAGGGACCATCGAGTTCGGTCCCCAGAAGAAGGACTTCCAGTTGTCGCTCCGAGCGGCGCGCACGAACACCGAGCCGATGTGGGTAAAGAAGTAACCGAAAGTGATGATGGCGCAGACCCGATGGATGAAGCCCGATGAGTCCGCCCCGCCGTGCAGCCGCATGATGGCTTGCGCCCATCGGGTGTGTGAGAAGTGCAGGGGGATACCGGTCATCACCAGACCGAAGAATGAGATGATCACGGCCAGATGGAGGCCGCGGTCCAGATTGCTGAAGCGCCGCAAATATGGTCCCTGGCCTCGATCGGAACTCGCTACAGGAGTTTTCATTGCTCCTTCTCCTGGGTCTCGACAGCAGGGGGACTGGACCGCTCGACCAGAGTGCGCACGAACCACATTGCGCTGTGCGTCCCGAAGAAGCCGAAGGTGCCAACCAGCAGTGTCGTCATGAAGACCCAGGCCCAGAAGAGTATGGGATAGTCCTCTCGATTGGTGAAATCACCGTGCGAGTAGTACTCGACGAACTTCTCCGAGGCCTTCGCGTGGCACTGACTGCAGGTGGCGACCAGGTTTATGGGGTGCACGGAAGAGAGGGTGTCGTCCAGTGCCCTGACGCCATGCGCGGTGTGACAGTCACTACATCTCGCGGTACGCCCATACCCCAGCTGCGACACCTTCCCATGATAGGTACCGCGGTAGCTATCGTAGAGCGATTGGTGGCAGGTGCCACACTCTTCCACCACGCTCAGATGCCACGACTCCTGCCGAGGATTTTCGACTTGGTGACGGACGTGGCAATCGGTGCAGACGGGGGCGGGGTCGCCCTCGTCTGTTTCCACGCTGTCAACGAGCGCCACGCCGTGGGCGGATGGCATATAGGTCTCAAGCACACCTAGGTGACATTCACCACAGGTGGCGATGACATTGTCGCGATGCAGCGTGGAATTGGCGGAATCCGCCGGCAGCACCCGATGGGGGTGGTGGCAGCTGCTGCACGTCGCCGATGACACCAGCCCGGCCTTGCTGAGGCCCCGCCCGTGCGCGCCCTCCCAGAAGTGCTCCACCGCGACGCGGGCGAGGCTGTCGTCAGGTTCGTCATAGTAGGTCGCGATGATGGTGGAGTCGGTATGACAATCCGCGCATTGCGCCACGGCATTCAGGGGATGCGTGGGCGACACACGATTGTCGGAGTCGTAGACCACGTGGATGCCGTGGCACTCCATACAGTCCGGCGCATCGTCGGCGTCTTCGAGGTTGGCCGCGTGCGTTGACTGGGCCCAGTCGACGCCGGCCTCCTCGTGGCACGACTCGCAGGCTATCGAGGTCACTTCGATGCCATGGGGGTAACTGTCACCGTACCCCTGGTGGCACTCCACGCATGCCACCGTGTCGTGACTCGTCCCCAGGAAAATGTCCGTGGGGACGTGAAGCGCTGCTTCCTCCGCCGGAGAGTCCGCTTTGCCGACCAGAAATTCTTGATCGGCATGACATTTGTCGCAGACGACGTTTGCGGGGATCTGGGCGAGGGCGGCCTCTCCGGGCACACCAAGCAGCGCGAACGCGGCCAGGAACAGACGAACGATCACGGGGCGGTGCCTTCGGGGATCGAAAGCGGGAGGTACCACCGCGGAGCCTTGAGGTACGACGTCCGGTCCGATCATGTCACCTCGAGAGGAGAAGCCATTCGCGCACCAGCGCGGGTCCCGTCAAGTCGCGTCCGGTCTCAGGGGAACGGACCGTAGTCGTCGTTGAGGGCCTGAATGGAGGCCAGCAGCAGTCCTTCGATCAGGAACGGATTGTGGGTCACACTGCCGGTCTTTTTGGCCAGGTCGTTGTTGAACTTGGCGCCCTTGGCGGTGGTGAAAATGCCGGAATTCGGATCCAGTTCCGAGGGCGGCACCAAGGCAAGAAGGCTATCCATAGTTGCGATGAGCGGGTCGATTCGGCCGTGGGCCACCGTGTAGGCGAATCGCGCGGCAGTTTCGTCGGCGTGGCACCCCGATGTAGCGCACGCCCGGAAGGTCCGCTCCGCGAGCGTGGGGCAATCCTGCGCCTCGGTGGGAACGGTGTCGCTGTCCACGCAGGGGATGGCCAAGAAGCGGTGTCCGGTGACGTTCTGGAGGAAGTCTCCTGTCTGGCCGTCCGTGGCGGTGTAGCCGTCCACGTGGCACGTGGCACAGAGGCGTGTGTTCCGCCCCGAACCATGTGTGCCCCGGATGCGGTCGTGCATGGGATCGAAGCCTGGTGGGAACCAGCCCACGTCCTCACCCAGTACCAATGGTCCTTCCGGGGCGTGGGGGCCTCGTGTCCCGCCATCGTCGAGGTCGGCCTCGGCGCCGCGGTTATGGCACTTGATGCACAGGTTGAGGTTGGCATCCTGGGACCCGACCGAAAACCGCAGTTGCTTGTCGAATTCGGACCCGTGGGGATCGTGGCATACGGCGCAGGTGATTGTCTCCTGCTGGCCCACCGGGGCGTCCTCTTCGAGGTAGTCAGTGTGGACGCCAAAAAACTCCAGCGCTCCCTGTCCCGTGTGGCAGCTGATGCAATCCTCCCGCCCGCGGGGGTACTCGTTCATCATGTTGTGCCGCGATTGCGCCCACTCTCCAATGAACGGGTGGTGACTGCCCGAGTGGCAAGTGCCGCAGGCCGCCGGACTCCCAGGGGTGCCTTTGATGGAGGCCAGCGGCGCCGTGCCGGCATCGGGCACCAACACGTGCTCGTAGCCCGGACCGTGGCAGCTTTCGCACTGGACGTCCCAGTACACGGGCGTCTGTGTCAGGTTGTAGCCGGCTGGAGCGGGGCTGGTGTTGCCCAGATTGGAGACCGTGTGGCAGCCGAAGCAAAGGGGTTGGGCAGTGCCTGAATTGGCGAGCGTGTTGTAGGCGTCGGCATGTTTGGTGGTCTTCCACTGCCCCGACCGACTGACGTGACAGCTGGCGCAGGTGAGTTGTTTGCTGGCCGCGTCGAAGTAGCCCAAGAAGCCGTTGACGGTGTCCGGCGGTGGGTTGAATGGCTCACGGTCCACGAAGACGGGGTCGGACGTGGTACATCCGGCCGCCGCGGCAGCTA
>JBDHMR010000078.1:0-6676 GCA_039656035.1 Gemmatimonadota bacterium | reverse complement strand
GGCGACGACATGCTGGCGCTGATCAAGGACTACGCCGCCAACTACGACAGCCTGACGGATGAGATGGCCAAGGACCTGGCCAAGCGGGCCCTCAAGATCGACGAAGAGGAACTCAAGCTCCGCAAGAAGTACTTCAAGCAGGTGGAGAAGGCCCTCGGATCGGTGACTGCTGCCAAGTTCCTGCAGATCGAGAATCAGATCAGGTTGCTGATCGATCTTCAGATTGCGCAGTCGTTGCCTCTGATCCAGTAGGCGGGGGAGAGAATATTGAATATTGGATGCCACGAATCTTGAATAGTGACGTGAAGTCGTAAGGCAGAATTTCACTATTCATTATTCGTGGCATTCAATGTTCGTGGCATTCCCTTGACCGACAGACTGGCGCATGGTGAAACCCGAACGGTAGGTGGCCGTACGGGTGAGAGCCCATTACCTTCCGCCGCACCGCCGAGCTCAGCGCTCGGCACAATAGTCCCGGACGCCGGGCATTGCCCGCGCCGGGACTTTGCTACGCCATGGGCCATCCGGCCCCGACGTTTTTGAGGAGAAAGTAAATGCACCGACCGAAGTTCAATCGGGTCACCTGGGCCCGCGGACGTGTCCTGGGAGCCGTGGCCGGGCTGGCCATCACTACGATTGTAGCCTGCTACCCCGGCGAGCCAAGCAACATCGGCGAACTGGACATGGTAACGACCGTCTACGACACAGCATTCAACTATCAGACGAACCGAACGTTTTTCCAGCTCGACACAGTCATCCATATTCGGGACACGGCCAACCCAGCCGACACTGTGTTCATCTCACGCCAGTTCGACCAAGAGATGATCAATCTGGTGCGGACCAACATGGTGAATCTGGGATACGTTTCAGTACCGAGCGGTACACAGCCAGACGTCATCACCGCGATCTCCATTACGGCCAGCCGAAACTACCAGGCGTACTCCTTCTATCCTTGGTGGGGCTATCCTGGCTATGGCTGGCCCTGCTGCGTCGGTGGGCCTGGGTGGGGCTGGCCAACGACGGTGGTCACCAGCTACCGCGTGGGCAGTGTCTTCATCGACATGATCGATGTCACTCGGTCCATCTCCACGGACACTATCCAGGTCATCTGGAACGGGACCCTCAATGGGCCCTTCGAAGGAACGGAGGCGGTCACGGCACAACGGCTCGACCGCTTGTTCAACCAATCCTTCGTTCAGTCGGAGTATTTACGGCTGCTGGCAGTGAGCCCCACCCCATGACGGCCACGAGCTATAGGAACATCTCAATGAAACGAATTGTCTTGGCCTTGATCGCCGTACCTCTGCTGTCTGCCTCAGTGGCGGAAGCACAGGGAGACTGGTGGTGGGGCGCCGAGTATACCGTGTCGGTGCCTCTTGGTGCCACAAAGGAGTTCACCGACAACACCAGCTGGCGTGGCGCCACGCTCGAGGCCCGCAAGATCCTCAGCCAGAACCTGACCGTCGGCCTACTGTTCGGATGGTACGTCTTCGATGAAGCGAAGGTCCAAACGGTGTCCCGCCCCGGGCTTGACGTCACAGGTTTGCCGTACAACTACCTCAACTCGTTCCCCATCCAGGCAACGGCCCACTATTACCTGGGCAAACGCCGCGGTACCAGGCTTCATGTGGGCGGTGGCGCCGGTGTTACGATCAACGAGCGCCGTACCGATGTGGGGCTGTACCGAATCCAGGAGACCAAGGCCCAGTTCAGCGTATTCCCCGAGATAGGGGTGTCCATCCCGCTGAATTGGAGCCTACGTGGTGTGCTTGCCGTGCGCTACAATTACTCCCTGAAGTCGGGAGACACCCCGGCGCAGGAGTATGTAGGGATTAGTGTGGGACTTGCTTGGAATTAGGTGAATATCGAATATCGAGTGCCGCGAATATCGAATAACGAAGTATGGTGGAATGGTAGAATTTCGTTATTCGATATTCGTTATTCGATATTCCTGGCATTCATTGTCTGTTCAACCGCCGTTCCACCCGGCTGACGATACTCTCCAGGCCCAACCCTTCCAGAACGTCCCGCCAGCCCTCGGCAGGGCCGCTCCACTCCAATTCATCCACGCCGGGGCTCACCGGGGCCTTGATGTCGAGCGTGGCCAAGCGCCTGAAGAGCAACGCCTCGTCCATTTGATCGCGCAGCGTGACAGCAAGCCTGGCCGCGCCTCGCACCGTGACGTCCCAGTCCTCAATCGCTGCGGGAATCTCCTCCAGGTAGCCGTAGCGCCCCAACACGACCCCGGCCGACTTGGCGCCCCATCCCTTCAAGCCCGGGAAGCCGTCGGCTGAGTCGCCCACCAGGGCCAGGTAGTCGGGGATCGACTCCGGTTCGACGCCGAACTTCTCGACGACCCCGGCCCGGTCGATTACCAGGCGCTTGCGGCGGTCGAATTGAACCACGCGATCGG
Source organism: Gemmatimonadota bacterium (assembly GCA_039656035.1). Lineage (GTDB taxonomy): Bacteria > Gemmatimonadota > Gemmatimonadetes > Gemmatimonadales > GWC2-71-9 > N074bin45. The sequence continues at coordinate 4,263 of JBDHMR010000078.1, read as the reverse complement.
CCACGACACACTGGGCCAAATCCTTGTCCGGAGTGCAGATGAAGACCTGCTCCACCCGGGTATCCGCCAGCGCGATCGCGGCGCCGGCGGCCAGGCCATCATCGGCCTCGTACTCCACCATGGGCCACACCACGATCCCCACGGCCCGCAGCGCGTCCTCCAACGGATGGAACTGAGCCAACAACTCCGGCTCGATGCCGGAACCGTCCTTGTACCCCTCCCACATGTCGTTACGGAACGATTCCACCACATGGTCGGTCGCCACAGCCATGTGAGTGGCGCCGTCCTCGAGCATTCCCAGAAGCGAGTGTACCACGCCACGAAGGGCGCCGATTTCGAGCCCCTTGGCGTTCTCTACCTTGGGCACGGCGAAGTAGTGCCGGAAGAGTTCGTAGGTGCCGTCGATTAGGTGGATGTTCATTGGCTGGTGGCTGGTGGCGGGTGGCTGAGGACCAAGCGTCCAATATTAAGCCAGGCTGGCCACAAGCCACCAGCCACCAGCCAATCCCTACCGCCTCCGCCCACCACCGCTACGTCCCCCCCCACCCCCGCGGCTCCGATTGTAGCTCTGCGTCCTGCTACTGCCTCGTTGCCGCGACTGATAATCCCGGTTCATGTTGGACGGCGAGCCGCCGGCGCGGTTACCGCCGCCGGTATTGGGATTCCAGCTGCCCCCGCCACGGCTGTCCCACGAGCCGTTGTTGTTGCGCCGCTGGACGTTGCCGTTGCGGTCAGCGTAGACGTTGTTCGACCGGCCGGCGGCGGACGAGGGCCGGCGGTTGCCGGTGGATGGTCGCGCCTGCGCGGTTCGGGCGCGGTTGTTCTGGTTTCGGTAGAGGTTGTTCGGCTGAGTGCGCGGCCGGTTGCCCGCCCGATAGCCTGCACGATAGCCCGCACGGAACCCTGCACGCCGGCCATGGTAGTAGCCGTGCCGGTACCCCGCACGATACCCTGCCCGTCCCCACCAGCCACCGTAACAGCAGCGCCGCCAGCCCCAACCCCACCCGATGCCGAAGGTCATCCAGCCGTTGGTCCACCCGAAGCCGTAGCTCCAACCGTACCAGGGATTGTAGCGGACGCTGAAACCCCAGGTCACGGGCCGAGGGTAGTAGTAGGTCCGGTACCACGGGTAGTAGTACCAGCCGGTGCCGTACACCACGGTGGAGTGGTACACATAGCTCCCGGTGTACCCCGGATAGTAACCGACGTACACTACCTCGGGTGTGGTATCGTAGATGTATACGTACTTGACGTTGTACACCGGAGCGCTCGGCGGCATGGTGTAGATCACGTCGGGCACCGAGTCGGCCAATACCCACGGGCCGGCCGGGTCGTCGGCCACGAACCACACGGCGTCATCGACGGCGTAGTACTTACCCTCCGCCAGAATGACCGAGGTCTGCGTATTGGTGGCGTACTCCATCTCGGTGTCTTCGATGGGCTCGAACTCGGGAATGCCGTCGTACTCCACCTCCAGCTTGGCCTCACTCCGCGTCACGGCCGCTGTCTGGGGGATCTGGGTGTCCATCACCGCGTCCTTGGCCTCGTCGGTACCGGCGATGTAGGGACGCAGGGGTCCCTGCTCCGATTCAGGCGGGATGTCCTGGAACGTGGCCGGCAGCGAATCGGAGGCCACGAACGACCACGGTCCATCGAGGGAGCCGGCTCTGTACCACCTCCCCGACAACACGATGTAGTACTGCTGCGAATCGATGTCCATGAGGACGTCGCTCTGCGAATTCGACAGATAGAGGAGTTCCGTGTCATCGACCGAGGCAAATTGGGGAGCTCCCTCGGTGACGATTAGCTCCGTGGGCTCGGTCGCCACGATGATCGCAGGGATCTCGGCGTCTGCGGGGCGGGTGGAATCGGCCTCCACCTCAGTCGTGTCGGGCGGGATCAGCTCGCTCACCTTGTCGGGCACAGCCTTGGTCGTCTCCCAGCCGTCCAACACTTCGGGGCTGGCGTACCAGGCGCTATCGGCGGCGTAGAGGTAGTAGCGCGAGCTCCCCGGATCGTAGATGATGGCGAAGGCCGTGTTGACCACGGTCTTCATGTCGGTGTCGTCGATGTCTTCGATGATGGGGTCGCCATCGATGGTGACCAGTACCGCTGGGTGGTCGACCACCAGTATCACCGGTGGGTCGGTCTTGAGCTGGTCGCTAGTGGCACGCTGCTCCTCCAGCAACTGAAGGGATGCGGATAGCCGATCCAGGGAGATTTCGAGCTCCCACAGCGGGATCTCGGTCTCGATGATCTCGGCCAGAGTCTGCTCCTGCTCCGGGGTGGACTCGGGAAACCGGACGGCGGTGACCTCTACGTCGAGGATCCGCGCCATCCGCGTATCCCGGTCGGTTTCCAGCCGGGCGGACACCCACATGACGCCAAAGATCGGTTCGGTCTTGCCCGCTTCCGTTACCGACAGGGCAGCCCGGGCGGTGACGATGGTGTTCTCGAACGACTCGGGCTGCGGCTGGTAAACGATGATGGTGGCCCGCGGGTCGTCGATCTGGATGGGCCACGGGTTGTCGTCGTCCTGGGCCAGAGCGGGCGCAGCGGTACCAACAGCAAGAAACGCGGCCACGGCGGCGGCGCGGAGAATGGTAGTAGAGAATACGGGAGCCGACATGTACCGCCTCGCGGAAGGGTCTAGAAGGACAGAGGGAAACTGACGGGGTCCCGGGAGGGGGGCAAGGACGACAGCGGGGGCAGCGAGGGCGGCGGGAGCGGCGAGGGCAGTTGTGGTCGCTTCAGCGACAGGCCGGGCCGCGGCTTTAACCGCGAAGGGACGAGCGGCCGGCTCGCTGAGGCGGACCGGCCGCAGCTTCATTCTACTAACGCCTCCGGCCACCTCCCCCAACTGTTCCTCCTCCACCGCCCCGATTGAAGCTTTGTGTCCGGGTAGTGCCTCGTTGCCGCGCCTGAAAGTCCCGGTTCATGTTGGAGGGCGAGCCACCCGCCCGGTTGCCACCAGCGCTGTTGGGTTGCCAGCCACCCTGGCCCCGGGTATCCCATGAGCCGTTGTCATTGCGCCGTTGGACATTGCCAGTGCGATCGGCGTAGAGATTGTTCGGCCTGCCGGCGGCGGTTGATGGCAGACGGTTTCCGGCGGGGCGTGTCTCAGCCGTCCGTACGCGGTTGGCTTGGGTGCGGTAGAGGTTCTGCCTGGTACGTGGCCGGCTGCCAGCCCGGAGCCCTGCCCGGAACCCAGCACGGTGTCCGGCGCGAAACCCGGCGCGAAACCCGGCACGGTGCCTGGCCGGTCCCCACCAGCCAACGGCGCAACAGGGTCGCCAGCCCCACCCCGCACCCCACCCGACGCCGAAGGTCATCCAGCCGTTGGTCCACCCGAACCCGAAGCTCCAGCCGAACCACGGGTTCCAGCGCGCATGAAATCCCCAGGTGACCGGCCTGGGATGGAAATGGACATGATGCCACGGCTGATAGTGCCAGCCGGTCCCATAGACGACGGTGGTATAGTGGACGAAACTGCCCGTGTACCCGGGGTAGTACCCGACATACACGACCTCAGGGGTGGTGTCGTAGATGTACACGTACTTCACGTTGTACACCGGCACGCTCGGGGGAATGGTATGGATCACATCGGGAATCGAATCCGCCAATGCCCAGGGCCCTGTCGGACTGTCCGCCACGAACCACACCGCCTCGTCACACGCATAGTAGCGGCCCTCGGCCATGATGACCGACGTCGCCGTGTTGATGGCATAGGTCATCCCCGTGTCCTCGATCGGCGCGAACTCGGGGGCGCCATCGTACTGCAGGTCGAGTGAGGCTTCACTACGAATGATGGCGGCGGTTTGGGGGATGTAGTTGTCCATCACGGCGTCTTCCGCTTCTTCGGTGCCGGCGATAAATGGCCGGAGGGCGCCTTGTTCCGATTCAGGCGGAATGTCCTGGAACGTGGCGGGTAGCGAATCGGAAGCCACATAAGTCCAGGGTCCGTCGAGCGTGGCGGCGCGGTACCAGCGGCCCGAGAGCACGATGTAGTACTGTTGCGAGCCGATGTCCATCAGGATGTCGCTCTGCGAGTTGGGCACGTAGAGAAGGTCCGTCCCGTCCACAGAGGCAAGCTGCAGGGCGCCTTCGGTCACCAGCAGCTCGGTCGGTTCGGTGACCACGATGAGCGCCGGCATCTCGTCGTCGCGCGGCGTGGTGGAGTCCGGCGGCACCGCCACCGTGTCCGGCGGAATCAAGCTGGTCACCTTAGCGGGTGCGGTCGTCGTAGGCTGCCAGCCTTCGAGC
>JBDHMR010000077.1:0-6680 GCA_039656035.1 Gemmatimonadota bacterium | reverse complement strand
AGATATCGCGGTTCTTGGCGATGTATTCGGTCCATTCCGGGGGGACGTCCTCTTCGGGTAAGATGGCAGTAACCGGGCATTCGGGTTCGCAGGCGCCGCAGTCGATGCACTCGTCCGGATGGATCCAGAGTTGTTCGGCGTCTTCGTAAATGCAATCGACCGGGCACACGTCAACACAGGCGCGGTCCTTTATTCCGATGCATGGTTCTGCAATGATGTATGTCATCTCTAACAGACTCCTGAGTATCCGTCGCTACTGCTGTGGACGCAAAGTTATAAGAAGGCCACCGCGTCGGCGCAAGGGGTTTTGTCGGCGCGAGTTCGAGTGCGGCGCCGCCGGCTGTCGAAGGGCACTAGATTGGCGTGATGCGCTGCCCGCGGTCACCGATACTCGCTCTTCTCGCGTTCCTTTCCCTGGGGCCGCCGTCACTCGATGCCCAGGTGTGCTCTCCCGAGCGAACGGCGTTGGTGTTGTCCGGTGGAGGGGTGAAGGGCCTGGCGCATATCGGCATGATCCGCGTGCTGGACAGCCTGGGTGTAGTGCCCGATTTGGTGGTGGGCACCAGCATGGGAGCGATCATCGGTGCGCTGTACGCCTCGGGCTACAGCGGCCGTGAACTCGATTCCCTGGTCCGCGTCGCCGACTTGCAGCAGGCGTTTCAGACCTACGATCTCCACGGCCCCCAACGCCTCCGGGGTTTGTCGCCGCTGGTCATCTGGGAGCAGGGCGCCGGTGGAGTCGAAGTGCAGAACGCGGCCGTGAGCGAGGCCGCGGTCAATTTCCTGCTCGACCTGGCCATGGTCCGCGGCAACCTCCTTGCTCGAGGAAATTTCGACTCGCTGCCAATTCCCTTCCGTGCGGTGGCCACCAATCTGGCGACTCGGGAGCCGGCGATCTTCGCTCAGGGGGATTTGGCCCAGGTGGTACGGGCGAGCATGGCGGTGCCGGTGGTGTTCGAGCCGGTGGAGATCGACGGCGCCTTCTTCATCGACGGAGGGTTGTCACAGAACGTACCGATCGCGGCCGCTCGCCAAGCCGGGGCCACCAGGTTGATCATCTCCGACGTCACCAGCGGCACACCCGATTCGCTGAACCCCTACTCGGCGATCGCTGTCGGGGAACAGCTCATCAACTACCTGTTCACCCAGGACCTCGATACCCTACCCGGCGACATCTATGTCAAGACCGACCTGGCGCAGGTGCGGACACTCGATCTCGATCGCCGTACCGTGGCGTTGGTACTCGAGCAAGGACACCGGGTGGCGGACTCGGCGTTTGGCGGCGTGGCTTGCCTCGTGGCAGGTCGCTCCCCCCCGGCCGGCCGGCTCCCGACCGTCGTCGGTGCCGTTGGTTCCCGCACCGGGTCTGCCGACCAAGCTGCTCGGGCGGCGGAGGTACTCCGACTGGAACCGGGGGAACCACTCGATCTGGTAACCCTGCGTCGCCGCATGGCCATGCTGTCGCAGACGCAATGGTATCGATCGATTTGGCTGGGGCCGGGTGGAGCGGGCGACACCGTATCGTTCAACATGGAGTTGCGGCCCGCCCCCCGTTGGGTTTCGGGTCTGGCGATCGCCTACAACAATGACCGAGGCGGCAAGCTGTGGTTTGGCACGGTCAATCGCCACCTGTTCATGGAGGGACTCGAGGGAAGCGCATTTCTGTTTCTGGGGCGGTTTCGCAAGGAGTTGTTCGCCGGGTTGAGAAGCACCGAGCACCTGGGGTCTTATGCCGTTACCCCCGCGCTGTCGGCCAGCGGCGCCATCGAGGACGTACGCCAGTTCGGCGCCCAAGGAAACGAGCAGCCGTCCATTCCGGTCAAGGAACTGGTCGGCTTCCTGGGTCTGGAGCGCAGGTTCTTTGGCCGGTGGAGTGTGGCTCTCGGGCTCGAGGCCCGGACGTGGCGTGAAGACGATACCCCCGACCAGGCGGCCGGTGGCCACTTGCGAGTAATCCGCATGGCGCGCAACTCCGAACCTCAACTCGCGGTGGACCTTCTGGCGACAGGCGTCTACCGGCGGGCGACTGTGCTACTGGCACCGACCTTCGACCTGAATCGCTGGTTGCTCAAGCCATACGTCAGGCTGGGATGGGGCGAGGATCTGCCGGCCCAACTACAGCTGCCACTTGGCGGCATGGTCGGCTTCCCCGGCCTCCATATCGGCGAGCGTCTAGGCGACCGCGAATTCGACGTTGGCTTCATCGCCAGACACCCCATCAAAGGCGCCATCTTCGCCAGCGGCGAAGTAGCCCTCGGCCGGACAGCTTTCGGCGGCGGCCTCGTGTCAGACGGCGGCTGGCTCCTAGGCGGCCGCATCGGCATCGGCGCCGACACCCCCTTCGGCCCCGTCGGAGTCGACTACGGAATTACTGAAGGCGGCAGAAATCTGCTGCTGTTCCGTTTCGGCAGATGGTTCTGAGCCACTGAAACAGCCCTCGCTGCTCCCGCCGCCCCCGCTGCCCTCGCTTACAACGCTGTCGCCGGAAACACCGCCGCCCTAGACTCCGGGCTCCCGTAACGGCCTTGCTCGCCGTATAGCCGGTTCCATTCCTCGCGGATGCAGAAAGGATCCAGTCCGTGAGGCCGGTCGACCGCCAACACGCCGTCGAGGTGGTCGATTTCATGCTGCAGCAACTCGGCCAAGTCGCCTTCCAGCTGGACCTCCTGCTCGGTCCCGGCCTCATCCTGGTAGCGGATCCTGATCTCGTGGGCCCGTGACACCCTGACAAGCAGGTCGGGGAACGAGAAGCAGTCGTCCCACACGTCGAAATCATCGGTCCCGATGTCGACGATCTCGGGATTGATCAAGATCCAGGGCTGGTCGACGTTGGCGTACACCAGCCTGAGTGGCGCCCCGATTTGGGGCGCGGCGATGGCCCGTCCCGATCCGAAGCGGGCCTGCCAATCGTGGAGAGTTTCCTTCATGCCGTCGAGTACCACCCGCACGGCCGGAGACGCGGGCTTGGTGACTGGCTGGCAACGGGTCCTGAGGACAGGATCGCCCAGCAGGCGGATGCGGTGAACCGGCATGGTGTCTCCAGATCTGGGTGTGGATTCCCCAATGTCGCGTCCGCGAGGGTCTGCCACAAGTCAGATTTATACAATCTCCAAAAAGCGACGTCGCTGGCCTCGTTCAAGTGGCAGTAAAGTGTTGTCATGTATGTAGTTGCAAATTTACACCAAAAACACTATATATATTGACAATTCCGACCATTCAGCTTAGGATTAGCGCCCCATGATCAAGCCCAACAACGAACTCCGGAGTGCTGCCGGTCTCCCCGAAGGATTCGAGGGGCCGCGGGGATCCATCCTGGTGGAATTGAAGCGTGATGGGGCGCTGTCGGCCAAGAGCCTGGCGGCCCGGTTGGGGCTGTCGCTCAACGCCATCAGGCACCACCTGCGGGAACTCGAGGCCGAGGCGGTAATCGATCATGAGCGGGAAGCCCGCGGTGTGGGGGCTCCGATGTTCAATTATCGGCTCACCGATCGGGGGAGCGCTCTGTTTCCGGCTCGCTATGAGGCGGCCCTGACTGAGGTGCTCGACCACCTGGTGAGTAGCGGGGCGAGGGACCAGGCCGTGGAATCCTTGAACATGCATTACCGGGAATTGGGCAGCCGGTTGTCCGCCGAGTTGGCGGGAGCCCCGGCGGAGCAAAGAGTGGCCCGGGTAGTGCATGTCCTGAGGGACGAAGGGTACATGACGGTGTGGGACGGTGGGGATGACCAGGGAATGCTAACGGCCCACAACTGTGCCATGCGCGCAGTGGCCCAGCAGTTCCCCGAAATCTGCGAAGCCGAGCGCAACTTTCTGACCGAGGTGCTGTCGGCCGATGTCACCCGGCAAAGTCACATGCTCACCGGGTGCAGCGCATGTGAGTATCACATTGACTTCCGGACGCCGGTCAACGGCGGCTCGGTCGAGGAGCAGGCATGAGCGGTTCAAGCATCGATGAATTCGTTGATCGCGAATACAAGTGGGGCTTCGTCACCGACATTGAATCGGACGTCATACCTCCCGGGCTGAACGAGGACGTCATCCGGCTCATTTCCAGCAAGAAGGACGAACCGGAGTGGTTGCTGGAGTGGCGGCTGAAGGCCTATCGCGGGTGGCTCAAGATGACCGAGCCGCATTGGGCCAACGTGCACTACGACCCGATCGACTACGACTCCATCATTTACTACGCAGCTCCCAAGACGGAAAAACCGCTGGGGAGCCTCGACGAAGTCGACCCCAAGCTGCTGGAGACGTACGACAAGTTGGGCATACCCCTGTCGGAGCAGAAGCGGCTCACCGGCGTTGCCGTCGACGCCATTTTCGACAGCGTATCGGTAGCCACGACGTATCGGGAAACCCTGGCCAAGCAAGGCATCATTTTCTGTTCCTTCTCGGAAGCCGTGAAGGAGCACCCCGAGCTTGTCCGCAAGTACCTGGGATCGGTGGTTCCGCGCAGTGACAACTTTTTCGCGGCACTGAACGCCGCGGTCTTCAGCGACGGGTCGTTCGTGTTCATTCCCAAGGGCGTGAAGTGCCCGATGGAATTGTCGACGTACTTCCGGATCAACGCCGCCAACACCGGGCAGTTCGAGCGCACCTTGATCATTGCGGAAGAGGGGGCTTCGGTCAGCTATCTCGAAGGCTGTACCGCTCCGATGCGCGATGAAAACCAGCTGCACGCGGCCGTGGTCGAGTTGATCGCGCTGGACGATGCCACCATCAAGTACTCCACGGTGCAGAACTGGTACTCGGGCGACGAGAAAGGCGTGGGTGGCGTTTACAACTTCGTGACCAAGCGCGGCAAGTGTGCCGGCGTCAACTCGCGTATCACCTGGACCCAGGTGGAGACAGGCTCGGCCATCACCTGGAAGTATCCCAGCGTGATTCTGCAGGGCGACAATTCCATCGGCGAGTTCTACTCGGTGGCCGTGGTCAACCGCTACCAGCAAGCCGACACCGGCACCAAGATGATTCACATCGGCAAGAACACGCGAAGCACGATCATATCGAAAGGCATTTCCGCGGGGCACGGCGAGAACAGCTACCGCGGGCTGGTGAAGGTGCTGCCGAAGGCGGAGGGGGCCCGGAACTACACCCAGTGCGACTCAATGCTCATCGGCAACGAGTGCGGCGCCCACACGTTCCCGTACATCGACATCCAGAACAACACCACGTCGATGGAACACGAAGCCTCGACCAGAAAGATCGGCGAGGATCAGATATTCTATTGCAAACAACGCGGGCTGAGCACGGAAGACGCCATTTCGCTCATCGTGAACGGCTTTGCCAAGGAAGTATTCCAGTATCTCCCGATGGAGTTCGCCGTAGAAGCGCAGAACTTGTTGGGGATTACGCTGGAGGGGAGCGTCGGGTAGCTGGGGCGTGGGGCGTCGGAACTAATTGCCAACTTATGATTGCTGAAGTGTGGAGGCACACGTTGCTAGAGATTACTAATTTGCATGCCGGCGTCGAGGGCGTCGAAATCCTCAAGGGTATCAACCTGACGGTCAACGCCGGTGAGGTGCACGCCATCATGGGCCCCAACGGGTCGGGCAAGAGCACCTTGGCCCAGGTACTGGCGGGGCGGGAGGACTACCAGGTCACCGAGGGAACCGTACGCTACCAGGGCCAGGATCTGCTGGACATGGAACCGGAAGAGCGGGCCTTGGCCGGACTCTTCCTGGCGTTCCAGTACCCGGTGGAAATCCCCGGTGTGACCAACGCTTATTTTCTGCGGGCCGCGTACAATGCCTTGCGGAAGGCCCAGGGCCTCGAGGAGGTCGACCCGCTCGATTTCATGGATATGATCGACGAAAAACTCAAGATTGTCGAATGGTCAGCCGACATTCTGGAGCGGCAGGTCAACGCCGGCATGTCCGGTGGCGAGAAGAAGCGTAACGAAATCCTCCAGATGGCCGTGCTCGAGCCCAAACTGGCGGTACTCGACGAAACTGACTCCGGCCTCGATATCGATGCGCTGAAAATCGTTGCCGAAGGCGTCAATAATATGCGGCGGCCGGACAACGCCACCATCGTGGTGCCCCACTACCAGCGTTTGCTGAACCATATCGTGCCGGACTACGTGCACGTGCTGGTCGACGGCCGGATCGTCAAGTCGGGTGGCAAGGAACTGGCGCTCGAGTTGGAAGCTCAGGGCTACGAGTGGGTCCAGGAAGCCGGAGCGGCGTCGTGACCCTCGCGTCCTATATCCGGGATTTCGAAGCCTCCGCGGCCAACGGCGGCAGCCGGCCCGATTGGTTGATGCCGATCAAGCGCGGCGCCATGGACCGGTTCGAGGCCCTCGGCTTTCCCGACCGGAACAACGAGGATTGGAAGTTCACCAGTGTAGCGCCGATCGCCGGGACTGCATTCGGCCGCATGGCCGCCGGGGACACGCTGCCGACGGAATCAGACCTGGGGCGGGACTTGATTGGCCCCGGAGATTGGCCGCGAGTGGTGTTCGTGAACGGTCGTTACGTCGAGCAACTGTCCACTATGAGCGGATTGCCGGCTGGCGTGACCGTGCGCAGGTTGGCTGACGCCGTGGCTCAGGAGCCCGAGTTCATGGCGCGCCACCTCAGCCACACGGCGTCTGTTGAAGGCAACAGCTTTACTGCGCTCAACACGGCCTTCATCACTGACGGCATCGTGCTGCATGTAGAGCCGAACACGGTGGTAGAGCA